>NZ_WTFA01000071.1:0-227 GCF_009795755.1 Gilliamella sp. Pra-s60
GTTGATGATGAGTAAATAGAAAGATAAAGCTCTTTAACAATTAGGAACAAGCTGAAAGAAACGAGTTCTCGTTTTTGCGGAAGGAGGCAGATATAAAGATATCTGCGACTGGAAGTAAGAAAGAGAAGAAAGCGTAATTTAAACCAAGACAACTGTGAGTTGTAAGGTTAAGAAATTAAGCGTACACGGTGGATGCCTAGGCAATCAGAGGCGAAGAAGGACGTGTT
>NZ_WTFA01000072.1:0-225 GCF_009795755.1 Gilliamella sp. Pra-s60
ACGGCGCACTCCCCTCGATAGCCCTTGAGGTATAAACCGATAACGCCTCTGTATCCTGCGTATACGACAATAACAACAATGGCGCAAAAAACAATGCCGATTTAGACAATAATGACGGTTTAAACAATAACGGCGGTTTGAATAACCACTTGGATATCGGCGATAATTTTGCCGAAAATATGACCGATGACGGCGTCGATTTCGCTACGCGAAATGACTTCGGTG
>NZ_WTFA01000073.1:0-216 GCF_009795755.1 Gilliamella sp. Pra-s60
GTTCACCAAAGGTCAAAACGTCCGAAACCTCTGCACTCAATCCACTCTATGCACCAACAAAAAAAGACATTATTTTGATAAAAAAATCGGTCAGGAAAGGTATTGATTTTATTGAAGTTTTTCTTGATGTGTTCCTAGATTACACCATGAAGTGCAATTTTTCTTAGCTCCTTCGAATAAAAGGAGGCAGGGCTTTTAAACTTATGCCGTTTTCTT
>NZ_WTFA01000010.1:0-83422 GCF_009795755.1 Gilliamella sp. Pra-s60
TGGTGCGAAGGTGCTAGTATAAATCACCTTTCACTTTCTTCACTCCACCGTGTTTAAAATTGCACTTCATGTTTGAATCCAGGAGATGCACTAGAAAAATTTCAATAAAATCAATACCTTTTCTGACTGATTTTTGAGCATTTTATATCCTTTATTTTTTGTTTTTGATTATTATTTAAGCGGAAAATTTGTTTGTTGCTATTTTTAACGATGATAGCAATACTCTACTCTACTTTTTAAGCACAATTACCGCTTTCCATTCGCATTAAACTCAGAATTATTGCATAATACACAGCGTATAAAAGACCAAATTTAAGTTAGGAATAATTATGGAACTTCTTTGCCCAGCAGGATCTTTACCATCACTAAAAGTCGCCATTGATAATGGTGCTGATGCTGTTTATATTGGTTTGAAAGACGATACCAATGCCCGTCATTTTGCTGGTTTGAATTTTAATGAGAAGCGTTTGATTGAGGCATCGGATTATGTGCATAAACGTGGCAAAAAGCTACATATTGCCATTAATACCTTTGCCCACCCCGATAATTTTGAACGTTGGCAATATGCAGTTGATACTGCAGCCAATATTGGTGCTGATGCGTTAATTATTGCTGATCTTGCTATGCTTGATTATGCGGCTGAAAAGTACCCCCATCTTGAGCGTCATGTTTCTGTGCAGGCGTCATCGACCAATGAGGAGTCGATTAAGTTTTATCATAATAACTTTCAAGTCCATCGTATTGTTTTGCCGCGTGTGCTTTCAATGCATCAAGTTAAACAGTTGTCACAAGTGTCACCGGTTCCGCTCGAGGTGTTTGCTTTTGGTAGCTTGTGTATTATGGCCGAGGGGCGATGCTATTTGTCATCCTATTTGACTGGCGAATCCCCTAATACCGTTGGCGCATGTTCGCCTGCCAAATTTGTTCGTTGGGAAGAGACCGAAAAAGGACTGGAATCAAGACTGAATAATGTGTTAATTGATTGCCATAAAAAAGGCGAAAATGCAGGTTACCCAACGCTATGTAAAGGACGCTATTTTGTTGGTCAGGAGCTTTATCACCCTATTGAAGAACCAACAAGTTTAAATACCATTGAGCTATTGCCTGAACTGTTTGCCGCAAATATTGCATCGGTCAAAATAGAAGGCCGTCAGCGTAGTCCTGCTTATGTTGAGCAAGTCACTAAAGTGTGGCGACAAGCCATCGATCGCTATAAAGCCAATCCGCAATCGTTCCAAGCTGAACAACGTTGGATGGATACGCTAGGTTCGGTGTCAGAAGGCACACAAACAACATTAGGCGCTTATCACCGTAAATGGCAATAAGGTGAGTTAGCAATAGGTAATGTGCTAACAGCATCAACGTAAATCATTGAAAAAGATCTAACATAAATATAGTGAGCAAAACTATGAAATACGCATTAGGACCAGTGCTTTATTATTGGCCTAAAACTGAAACAGAAGCTTTTTATTATGCCGCTAAAGAGAGTCAAGCGGATATTATTTATATGGGCGAGACGGTTTGTACTAAGCGCCGTGAAATGAAAGTCGCCAATTGGCTTGAGCTGGCAAAAGAGATTGCTAAATCTGGCAAGCAAGTCGTGCTGTCAACACTGGCTTTACTTGAGGCGCCCTCAGAACTTAATGAGTTGCGACAATTAGTAAATAATGGCGATTTTTTAGTCGAGGCCAATGATTTGGCGGCAATTAATATTGCGCAAGAACATAAGTTGCCGTTTGTTGCAGGTCCTGCCATTAACTGTTATAACGCTTTAACATTAAAGTTATTACAAAAACAAGGTATGGTGCGTTGGTGTATGCCGGTTGAGCTGTCGCGCGATTGGTTGAGTAATGTGCTTAAACAGTTTGAGAGTTTGAATATTGCACGAAATTTTGAAGTCGAAGTGTTCAGTTATGGTTATTTACCTTTGGCTTATTCAGCTCGCTGTTTTACGGCAAGATCGGAAGATAAACCTAAAGATAAGTGTGAAACTTGTTGTATTAAGTATCCTGTTGGGCGTGAGGTGTTTTCGCAAGAACAGCAAAAGGTGTTTGTGTTAAACGGTATTCAGACTCAAAGCGGTTATTGTTACAATTTAGGCAATAATCTTAAAGAGATGAAAGGATTAGTCGATATTGTTCGTATTTCGCCTCTTGGTGTTGAAACGCTTGATGTTGTAAAGCAGTTCAAAGCTAACGAAGATGGGTTAAATCCACTGACAATTGAACATAAACGAGACTGTAATGGTTACTGGAATGGGATTGCCGGACTTGAACTTACCCAATAAGCATTTTCTGCCTGAACAGTTTCGAGAAAATTTTCCTGCGCTCAATCATGATAGCGTATATCTTGATTCGGCAGCAACAGCACTTAAACCGCAAGCCTTGGTCGATGCAACACGGGTGTATTATGCTCAAAATACGGCTACAGCAAAACGCAGTTTGCACCAAGATGCGTTGCAAGTCACTTCCACAATTGATAAGGCAAGGCAAAATGTTGCCGATTTTATCAATGCTAAAAGCAGCGCTGAAATTATTTGGACTCGGGGGGCAACCGAGTCAATTAACTTAATTGCCCAGAGCTATGCTCGCCCATTATTGCAACCAGATGATGAAATTATTGTGAGTGAATTAGAGCATCATAGCAATTTGTTACCTTGGTTGATTGTGGCTGAGCAAACCGGCGCTAAAGTCGTTAAATGGTCATCGGATGTTAATGCGTTGTCGTCGTTAATGTCAGCGAAGACTAAAATTGTTGCAATTACCCAAATGTCAAACGTGACGGGTTTTTGTCCTGATTTGGCTGCAATTAGTTATATTGTTCACCAATATAATGCCGTTTTGGTGGTGGATGGTGCGCAAGGTGTTGTTCATCATGCAATTCATGTTAACCAGTTAGATATCGATTTTTATGCCTTTTCTACCCATAAGTTGTACGGTCCAACGGGGCTTGGGGTTTTATATGGTAAAAAGGCATTACTTGATCAGATGTCAGTTTGGCATGGCGGCGGTAAAATGCTAAAAAGCGCTTCGTTTGATGATTTTATTCAAGAAGATCTTCCTTATAAATTTGAAGCCGGCACACCTAATATTGCCGGTATTGTTGGTTTTAAGGCGGTACTTGAGTGGTTAAAAAGTTGGGATAATAAACAAGCAGAAAACTATACAAAACAGCTAGCTTATTATGCAAAATCGCAACTAAGCCAATTTGCCGATATTCAATTTTATAGTGTGGATGATAGCCCGATAATCACTTTTAATATTAATAATATTCATCATAATGATATTGCTATTTTGTTAAGTGAACAAAATATTGCTATTCGTACTGGCGAACTTTGTGCTCAGCCTTTGATGAATAAATTAGGTTGCCACGGTGCAGTGCGTGTTTCATTGATGCCATATAATAATCAGCAAGATGTGGATAAATTTATTTCAGTGCTACAAAGTACGATTGAAATATTGGTGTAATATTATACTAATCGGTATCTGATTTTGAATATTTGTTACACAATAATCAACCATAAATAGGTCAATATTATGCTATCACAGCAAGCTTTAATCGAATTATTTTCACAGCAACATTCTTGGCAAGATCGTTACCGGCAGCTTGTGATGTTGGCAAAGCAATTGCCTGATTTTCCTCAATCCCAAAAAACAATAGAAAACCAAGTGAATGGCTGTGAAAATCGCGTTTGGCTGACTTATCAAAAACAGGCTGATAATACCTATGTTTTTAGCGGCGATAGCGAAGGGCGAATTGTGAAAGGGTTATTGGCTGTGTTAATCAGTATTGCTAATCACAAAACAGCACAGCAAATAGCTGCCATTGATTTTCAATCGGTTTTGCATGAATTAAAAATTACTGACGAACTGAGCCAATCTCGTTTGCAAGGGCTGGAAAAATTGATTGAGCGCATTGAGTCGGTCCTATAAATAGGAGGCTAATTAGCCCCCTATTTTTAGTCTATTTTTTGTTATTGGTTAATTGTTAATATCAGTAAATAGGGTGACAACTTTCTTCACTCCTCGAACTTTACTTGCCAGCTCTGCCGCTGTTTTACCTTCTTGTGATGAGACAATACCAATTAAAAATACTTCGCTATTTTCAGTAACAACTTTAATGTTGCGTGCTTTGGTTTGCGAATTCAAAATCAGTTGAGATTTAACTTGAGTAGTTATCCAAGCATCATTGGTAATAGTTCCTGCTCCAACCGGTTCACCAATACGAATTTGGTTATAGACTTTTTTTACCCCTTCAACTTGATAAGCTAGACTTTCGGCTTTTTCGATTTGTTCATTATTTGCTTGCCCAGTTAAAAGAATATTGCCATTATAAGTGCTCGTGATAATGCGCGATCCAATAAAGAACGGCCCATTGTTTTTAATTTTCATACTCATGCGTGAACTAAGTGTTGTATCATCAACTTGGGTACCCGCAGTACGAGGATCCGTAGCAACTTTTGCCGTAGCCCCTGCACCAATCCCTATAACGGCAGCAACGCAGCCTTGCAACATTAATGTACAAGAGATTAACATTGCCATTATGGCGATCTTTTTCATTATAGCTCCTTATGATTTATTATCCTGTAATAATCAAATCCCAATATATTTGGCTTTATTATGCCTTGTAGAGGTTGATTTGCAAAATAATTTTATAATTTATGCCAGTATGTAGCATGGGGTTAGCATTTCATTAGACTTAACATCATCATAATTTTTACTCGAATTTCGATTTTTATTTTAATAAAAATCTGCTATCTTTTGTCAAGAAGTAAAATAAATCAGATGATTGGAATTGAAATATGAATCAAGATTGTATCGATTGGCTATATGGTTTATCCGCGCCAATGGTCGCTTTTAATAAGAGATATGGTGCAAGTTATACGTCACCATTTTTTTTCCCCGACAGAACATTTGTTGATATGGAGAGTGACTGGGGAATAGATTCTCGACAAAAATTACTAAACTGTGTGTTTGATATGGTTGATGATGGGCATGCACCACCATTATCTCGATATTATGCAATGTATTCTAGAGTGTCTGAATCACAATGGCGTGATTATTACCAAGCACAAGATGATTATCAAAAAATATTAATGACGTTCGTTGAACAAACTTTTTGTGTATGCGGCTACGGTGGCATTCGTAGTTGGGATTATGCCCGTATGGGATATTTGCTACGCAATGGCACAACCAATAAATATATTACTGAAGAAGAAGCTCTGTGGATTTTTTCAAAAATTGCCGAGCGTTCTCAATATTTTTATAGTTCTTGGCATCACTATTTTGCTGGTTGGTCGATTGGGTTTCAATATTGGGAAAATCTCAACAATAAAGAAGATCTTGAAGCATTACGCTGCGAATTAACCCGATCATCACAAACATATACCATGAAAATATTAACTAACGACAAGGATTCACCTTGTAATCGCCTACCTTGGTATACAGAAATCGTCGAACTAGAAAAACCAGAATCACTAGCGGAGTATGATTGGTCATGAGTACAAATTTTTGGCAATTATTAGGCATCGAAAAAACAACAGACACCGCGGTTATTCGTCAAGCATATCGTGTAAAATTACCGTTATATCATCCTGAAACGGATCCCGATGGCTTTAAAGCACTGCGTGAAGCTTATGAATCGGCAATGAATTATGCTAAATCGCCCGAAACAGCTGTTGATGAAATGACACAGAATTCAGAACAAGCAGCGCCACAACTAACAGAAGAACAAATCAAAGCAAATGAAATTTGCGAGGCTTATCAAGCCCTGTTAACCGATCCAATGCGATGCTATAACATTGATGAATGGCAAAAATTTATCGGTTCATTCTATGACTATCCCATGACAGTTATCGATTCGGTAAAATGGCGACTATTAGAACTAAGTTACAAAACAACAGATATATCTGAGTCATGTGTCAAAATTTTAGCTGATAATTTACGCTGGCGTCAGCAACTCATGACACAATTCACTGATGAATATGAAAAATATGATAATTATTTAAATAACATTGATCGCGGTGATTTATTTGATTACACATGCTTGCCAACAACCAATAAAACACTACAAAATGTAACTATCGATTATATATTTTATGCCAAATGGTTATTTTGGGAACGTAGTTCGGAAAATGTTTGTGCATTTTTAGCTCAAGATACAGTTATTTATCTTCCTGATGATAAGAAATTTATGCTCGAGTTTTCTCATTGGTATAGTAGTGCGAACCTAAAAAATCAATCTATTTTGGATTATGCTTTAAAATGTATTGCCGAAGGCGATGAAGACGAAAGTACTATTATTGAATGGAAATATATTGCCGCTATCCAATATACTTTGCTCGAAGACAAACAAAATGCCTTACAAGCTTGGTTAGAGTTGTATTATTCAGGCCATTATCAACAAAAAGCAGAAAGCTGTATAGCGGGGTGGTGTGTTTATTTTGAAAAAAATTACTTCCCATTATTAGTTATGGCGTTGAATAATAGTTATTGTGTCGCTGTCGATAAAACAGAAAATTATTTACATACTATCCCGCAAATAACGGCAACCACAACAGCACGATTAGCCGCATTAGAGAATATTGACGAGTATCCAAAAGAAATTATCGATTTTGTTAACTGGGCTTTGAATACAAGCTGGAATTACAAACAAGTCTTATCAATATTGTTACTTGATGACGGCAATAATCGATTATATCGTTTATACCGACATGCCATTATGTTGCGCCACGGTAATGAAATATTATTACAAGAAATTTTAGACGATCACTGCGATGATCCATTTGAACAATTTATTTTGCAACATTTGCAACGCCAAGCACGACAACATCTTGTATGGCTTACAGAACTTTCACCCGTGCAAGAATTTAAAACATGGTTATTTGATAATAATGAAAATGCTCAACTGCCACCTCAATTCGATTCCGAAGGAAATGGTAACCTCGCTTTATATGCCCGTTTATGGCTAGATAGATTCAGCGATATTCCTGATATTGCTAAATCACATTTATATCAAAGTTTTTCTTATTCAAATATGGAAATGTTTGATTGGGTTACGTTTTTACAATTCAATGATTATTATCAACTACAAAAATCTCCAGATCCTTCGGTTATTGCTAATAATAAAGAAGCCTATTGGCAATGGTATCGTTGTTATTTATTAGTAGTTGCAATTGCTTGTGAACCAATAGAAACCGCAAAATTTCTTCGACAAGAAAATAACACTTTTATTATTGATAAGAATAACTCATTTAAACCATTAATAGAGATATTTAAGCATGGTAATTGGCAAAATGAAACTGAGCTGTATAACCTAATTAATAATGATAGTGGGTTAATTAATAATGTTTTAATTAATTATCCAAATTCGATTGAATGGTTTATTGATACTCCTCACCTTATTGATTTTGACGATATTGAGCAAAAAATAGAGCAAATATGGACACAAAAACTGGCGAATAGAGATCCAATTTATTTAATGCTGTTGTACATAATTGTACTAAATAAACCTGAGCAAAAAAATAAATTAGATACAATGTTACAAAATATTACTGGTGATAATAAAGAGTTAATTAAAATAGCCAAAGCTCTACAAAAGAATTGGATTACACCATCTTTTGATCGCCAAAAAAACAGTTATCCTAAACAATTAAAAAAAATAACAAACCTTGCTGAACGTTGTTTGTCTAGCTATTACGGTATATGTGATGACGATGAACTTGAAACATTAGACAAGTTTAAAAACAGTAGTGACAATGATTTAGTCTTACGGCTTTGTGCGTCATTACTTATAGCAAAAAATAATGAAAATCTACAAGAACTGGAATCACAGTCATTACCTAAAAATAAGTGGTGGCAGTTTTGGCGTTGGAAAGGGCGAACCAATATAAAAGGATTTATTATACAATTATGTTGTAGCTTCATCGTGTTAGGCTTGATGAACGTACTTAACAACAATTTTGAATTGAATAGTCCTACTTTTTCTATGATTTGTTATTCCATTGCTGTAACCAATATGGTTTTTGCTTTAAAACGACGTTTTAATGATATCAATAGAGGAGAACCACCCATCGGGTTTGTGGCCGAAATATTGGCTTATCTCTTATTTTTTGCGCCATTTTGGATTTCTGGCATCAAATACACTAACCGTTTTGGACCGCCAGTAGAAAAAGCAACCAAAGAAAAGGAAAAGTAAACAAAATAAAGTCCTCTTTTTATTTCTAAAAAAGAGGACTTTTTATATTTTTAAAATTTTATTGGTTATCGATTCAGATCTTGTAAATTAGCTTCAATTTCACAACGAATTTCGTTAATTTCTTCAGGATTTTGTCTATTTAATGCTTCCATAAAAACTTCGATATATGACCCAATTAATAGTCGTTCATCACCCAATGATTGTGCCCATGCACGTTCTAACCTTGCCAATAAAGTACGATTTGGCATTTCATCACGAGGATGAATTTTAAGTGCTTTCAAGCGCTCATGACTGTCTTGTTTTTGTTTGTCTGTTAAGCCTATTGGGCTATGATCAATCACTTTGCCATGTTGCTTACCGGTTTCAACCAAAACCACATCGACTTCTAATAAGCCATTTAGATCATAACTAAAGCGAACATCAATTCCTTGCGTTCTTTCCATCGGCGTTAGGGGCACTTCAAACTCATCAATTAAAACATTGTTTTCAACGCGAGGGTTTTCGCCTTGGTAAACCGAAATACATATCACTTTTTGCTGAGGGTGTGTTGTGTAAAATGTTTTTACTTTTGATGTCGGTACAATGGTATTACGTTCAATAATGGGTGAAAATAACCCACTGACATTATTTGAACAACTTTCAATCCCGAGCGTATAAGGGCACACATCAGTTAAAATAACTTCTTCAACATCGGCATTTCGCAATCGACACGCCGCTTGAACTGCAGCACCTTGTGCCACGATCGTTGTCGGATTGATATGGCGATACGGTAATTTGCCAAATAATTTGGTCACCAGCTCACGTACCACACCCAATTGTGATGAGCCACCCACTAAGACAATATGTTCAAGCTGATTAGGTTTTAAGCGTGCATCATTTAATGCTTGTTCAATTGGTGCTCGTAGTCGATTAAGAAGTGGTAACCATAACGTTTTTGCTCGATTTTCGTTTAAAGAAAATTGCCACTGCTTATCCTGCCAAACCCAAGTTAAGGTGTGTGACTGTTCACCGTTTAATTTACATTTTAGTTGTTCGGCTAAATCTAATAAGCGAGCATAATCATCGGTCGGAATATCTTGCTTTTTAAGGTTCCATTCACTCAAACAAGCTTTAACAAGGTCATGCGTAAAATCTTCACCACCTAAATAGTTATCACCAGCAGAAGCGTGCACTTCAATAATCGGCATGGCATATTCAAGTACAGTCACATCAAATGTGCCACCACCTAAATCAAATACTAATGTATTGCCAGATTGTTCTTCGTGTAATCCATATGCCATGGCTGCGGCGGTTGGTTCATTAATTAAACGTACCGCATTTAATCCTGCTAACTCAGCAGCAAACCGTGTTTGTTTGCGTTGTTCATCATTAAAATAAGCAGGAACCGAAATAACCACATCATTAATTTCTTGTTTTAAAAACGCTTCGGCATCAGCTTTAAGTGATTTTAAAACCATGGCTGAAAGTTCAGTTGGTGTAAATTTTTTGTCACCTAATTCAAACACTTTATTTGAACCTAAAAAACGTTTAAAAGCCGCTGCGCTACGATTAGGATGTGTAGTTAAACGAGACAACGCCGCGTGTCCAACTAAAATAGAATCGTCTTCATCAATACTTACTGCAGATGGTGTAATAACTTCACCAATTGAGTTAGGGATAAGGACTGGTTTGCCATCTTGCCAAACACAAATTAAGCTGTTTGTCGTACCTAAATCAATACCGATTGGATAATGCATAAACTCTCTGAATAATATCGCAATTTTTTATTGCTTGGATTATATACTAATGCTCACCTAAATTGCAAAAATCAGACAAACACTTAGTAATAAACGATTTATAAACGACTCATAAATCATTTTTAAATAATATTTTTACTTATCAATTTGGGTAACTTGACTAACAATACTGCCTTTTTTTAGCTTTGTAATAATTAATTCACCAACAGCAACTTGTTCAGGAAGGCGAACCACTGTGTTATTTTGATTTGTCGTAACAGAGTAACCTCTTTCAAGTGTCGCAAGTGGGCTGACGCTATTAAGTTGGGAGGTTTGTAAAACAAATTGGTGTTGAGATTGAGTCAGTTTTTGCTGTACTAAATGAATAATTTGTTGCTGCTTTTGACTAACAAGCTGCTGAAAATGGTAAATTTTATTTTGTGGCGAAACACGTGATAACCGTTTATCTAATTGATTATAGTAGTTTGATTGTCTGAGCAAATATTGCTGAATATTATCGTATAATGTGTGGCGATAAGTGAGCAGCGTGTTTAGCTGTTTTGCTAACTTTGTTTGTGGGTGCTGAGTTTGCAACCGATGATACCATTTATTTAGTTTTTCTCGACTCTGTATTAAGTAGTAATCCATCGCCATAGATAAATGCTGCTGTTGAACTTGTAAGCGCTTGACCTGCTCTAGGCTATCTTGGCTAACTAATTCGGCAGCGGCCGATGGTGTTGCAGCTCTAATATCGGCAACAAAATCAGCAATGGTGAAATCAATTTCATGCCCCACCGCACTGACAATCGGTAGTTGACTTGCAAATATAGCCCTTGCAACGATTTCTTCGTTAAATGACCATAAATCTTCAATCGATCCTCCACCTCGCCCAACAATTAAGACATCACATTCTTGACGAATGTTGGCAATTTGAATCATTTTAGCAATTTGTTCAGCCGCTTCAATGCCTTGTACTTGCGTTGGGTAGATGATCAAATGCAAACTTGGATCACGACGTTTTAATATCTGGCAAATATCATGCAACGCAGCCCCCGTTGATGATGTAATAATACCAACGGTGCGGATATTTTCAGGGAGTGGTTTTTTATAAATGGCATCAAATACTCCTTCATCTGAAAGTCGTTTCTTTAACTGTTCAAATTTTTGTTGTAATAACCCCGCACCTGCGGGCTGAATTTTATCAATAATCAGTTGATATTCACCACGAGCTTCGTATAAGGTTACTGTTGCTCTAACTAAAACTTGTTGCCCATTTTGTGGCGTAAAACTAGCCCGAAAATTACTGTTGCGAAACATCGCACAACGTACTTGTGCACTATCGTCTTTTAACGAAAAATACCAATGACCTGATGATGGGCGTGAAAAGTTAGAAACTTCGCCCACTAACCAGACCTGCCCAATTGCATCAGACAGTAAATCTTTAACAATTTGATTAAGATCTTTGACCGATAAAACCGAGCTGTTTTGCATGTGATGATCCTTTGTTGCGATGATACAGATTTATACTAAATCAAATTTAGCCCAAATAGGTGCATGGTCTGAGGGTTTTTCCATTGCTCGAATAGTATAATCAATCCCTGTTTGTTGGCAATGTGATAGTAATTTTTGGCTAGCTAAAATTAGATCAATCCTAAGTCCTGTATCTGTTTCAAACCCTTTTGAGCGGTAATCGAACCATGAATATTCCTGCTTTGTTGGATGTTCGTTACGATAAGTATCTATAAAGCCAAGTGACATTAAATTGCTCATCCATTCACGCTCTTGCGGTAAAAATGAACATTTACCCATACGAAGCCAGCGTTTACGGTTTTCTTCTGAAATACCAACATCCAAATCCGTTGGGCTAATGTTCATATCGCCCATAATTAAAGTTAATTGATTATTTAATTGGTGCTTTTGTAAATGGCAAACCAGATCTTGATAAAACTTACGTTTAGCTGGATATTTAGTTTCATGATGTAAACTTTCGCCTTGCGGGAAATAACCATTAATTACGGTTAAATTTCCTTTACTAGTAGGTAATTCAACCATAATTAAACGGCACTGAGCTTCATCATCATCGGTTGGAAAACCACATTGCACTGACAATGGTTTTTGCTTTGTTAGTAAAGCAACTCCGTAATGTCCTTTTTGTCCATGATAGTTTAGGTAATAACCAAATGGTTCAAGCTCAGCAATAGGAAACTGATCATTATGAACTTTCGTTTCTTGTAAACCAATTACATCAGGCTGATATTTATCAATTATAGCTGCTAATTGGTGAATTCGAGCACGAAGGCTGTTAATATTAAATGAGATAACATTCATGTTGATTTATTGTCTTGGATTTGATGTTCTAAATACGCATCGTACCAAAAATACGTTATACTGTTAAGCTATTACAGAAAAAGCAACTCTTTGTGATAATAAGGAACTACCCAATATGTCTACGGAACTACTTGCCTTACGCGATAAAATCGATGAAGTTGATCAATCTATTTTATCTTTAATTGCAAAGCGATTAGCGTTAGTTGCCGAAGTTGGCGAAGTAAAAAGCAAGCATGGTATTCCCATTTATGATCCTAAACGTGAAGCCGATATGCTCACTAAAAGACGGCAAGAGGCTGAAAAGCAAGGTGTTTCTCCTGCTTTAATTGAAGATATTTTACGCCGTTTGATGCGTGAATCTTATATTAGCGAAAACGACAAGGGATTTAAAAAAGTCTATACAGGTCAAGGGTCTGTCGTGATTGTTGGCGGTAATGGGCAAATGGGTCGGTTATTTGCTCGGTTATTTACTTTATCGGGCTATCAGGTTAAAACATTGGGTTCAAAAACAATGCATCAAGCAGCCGAAGTTGTTGCCGATGCAATTGCTGTTATTGTGACCGTGCCAATCAATAAAACTTGCGAAATCATTAAACAATTACCACCATTACCCAAAGATTGTATTTTGACCGATTTTACATCCATAAAAACTAAACCACTCAAAGCAATGCTTGATAAGCATCAAGGCCCTGTGGTTGGTTTGCACCCAATGTTTGGTCCTGATGTGCCAAACTTAGCTAAACAAATCATTGTTTATTGTGATGGACGCGAACAGGCGAAGTATCAATGGTTAATTGAGCAAATGCGGATCTGGGGCGCTAATCTATGTGCAATTACGGCCAAAGAGCATGATAAATGTATGTCATTCATTCAGGCATTACGCCATTTTACCTCTTTTTCATATGGTGTAAATTTACAACGTGAACAAGCAGATTTGGAGCAACTTATTGCATTATCATCACCGATCTATCGGCTTGAACTGATGATGGTTGGACGCCTATTTGCGCAAGATCCTGAACTTTATGCTGATATTATCATGGCATCTGATGATAACATTGAATTAATCAAACGTTATTATGAATGTTTTGGGGAAATGGTTAATTTAATTGAACAACGTGACAAAACTAAGTTTATAAAGAACTTTAATGAAGTTACTCAGTGGTTTGGTAGTTATGCCAATCGCTTTATCAAAGAGAGTCAAGGATTATTAAAATTTGCCAATGATAATCGAGAATAATTTCATATTAACCGGGGTATTTTTCTGAAGTTTTTTACAAATTAAAATATACTGTTTATCAAAAAGTCGTTTTTTAAAAAATAGTGCTATATAGCTTTAAAACAAAGCATTATTGTTTAACAACGTGGTTAAAAATAACAAATGTTAGTGTGAGGGAATAGAATGTCTAATCGAAAATATTTTGGTACAGATGGGATTAGGGGTAAAGTTGGACAGTATCCTATCACACCAGATTTTGCACTCAAATTAGGTTGGGCAGCAGGTCGTGTGCTAGCTAAAGATGGTGTTAAAAAAGTATTAATCGGTAAAGATACCCGTATTTCAGGTTATATGCTTGAATCAGCACTAGAAGCTGGTTTTGCCTCGGCAGGAGTTGCAGCAGCCTTTACTGGGCCAATGCCAACACCTGCTATTGCGTATTTAACACGCACCTTTCGTGCTGATGCCGGCGTTGTTATTTCTGCTTCACATAATCCTTTTTATGATAATGGTATTAAGTTTTTTTCAACCGAAGGAAAAAAACTTGATGATGCCATTGAATTAGAAATTGAAGCTGAACTTGAAAAGGAGATCGACTGCGTCGAATCCAAACAACTTGGACGAGCAAGCCGTATCACCGATGCCGCAGGCCGTTATATCGAATTTTGTAAAAGCACGTTTGATCATGATTTAAGTTTAGCTGGACTTAAAATTGTTGTCGATTGTGCTAATGGCGCCACCTATCACATCGCGCCTAAAGTATTACGAGAACTTGGTGCACAAGTAATTAAAATTGGCTGTGAGCCAGACGGTGTTAATATCAACGAAAACTGTGGCGCAACAGATGTTAAAGCACTTGCTAAACGTGTTATTGACGAAAAAGCAAATTTAGGTTTTGCCTTAGACGGTGATGGTGACCGTATTATTATGGTTGATCATAAAGGTCAAAAAATTGATGGTGATTTAATTATTTATATCATTGCCCGTGAGGCATTAAGGCAAGGTCAATTAAAAGGTGGTGTTGTCGGTACATTAATGAGCAATATGGGGCTTGAGATAGCACTTAAAAATCTTGGTATTCCTTTTGTTCGGGCCAAAGTTGGGGATCGTTATGTACTTGAAAAACTAGTTGAAAAAAACTGGCGTCTAGGTGCTGAAAATTCGGGACATGTTTTATTATTAGATAAAACAACAACAGGTGATGGTATTGTTGCCGGTTTACAAGTACTTGCGGCAATGGTCCGTAATGATATGTCATTAGCAGATTTATGCAGTGGCATGACAATGCTACCACAAGTATTAATTAATGTTCGATTTTCAGGTGAACATGATCCACTAAATAGTATTCAGGTAAAATCGGCAATAGCACAAGCAGAAAAACAACTTGGTAACAATGGGCGAGTACTGATCCGTAAATCAGGAACAGAACCGCTTATTCGCGTAATGGTGGAAGGAAATAACGAAACAGAAGTGCAAAAATTGGCCGAGGCTATTGCTATAGCAGTTAAAGCCTAAAAATAGCGTCATTTATACCCATTAATTGAACCATCAATAGCACGATATTAGAAGTAAAATAATAATTGAAGTTGTAAATGTTTACATAATTTTAGTAAAAAGTGTCTAAATTCTTAATTTAGTTAATCAAAGGTTGACTTAATATAGGCAATTAGGTTTAAAATAGTAACTTCTTATTGCAGCGATTGCTTATATCTTTTTAAATAGGCTATAAGCAATGTTTTATTTTTAGGAATAGGTTAAGAGGGTTATATGTCAGTTTCCTCTCCAGCTTCACCACAAGCTTATATCAAGCACCATCTTGAGAACTTGCAAGTAGGTTCTGGTTTTTGGACCTTAAATCTTGACTCGTTGTTCTTTTCGATTCTGCTTGGTGTTATCTTTCTATGGGTATTTCATCGTGTTGCCCAAAAAGCAACTAGCGGAGTGCCAAGTAAATTACAATGTGCAGTCGAAATGATCTTTGAATTTGTCAATAATACAGTCAAAGACATGTTTACTGGTCAAAATAAGCTCATTGCTCCGTTAGCATTAACGGTATTTATTTGGGTTTTTTTGATGAATTTAATGGATCTTATCCCAGTTGATTTTCTACCTTATGCAGGTCAATATTTAGGCTTGTCACACTTAAGAGTAGTACCAACGGCAGATGTTAGCATTACTATGTCAATGTCTTTAGGGGTATTTGCACTTATTATAATTTATTCAATTAAATACAAAGGAATTTCAGGGTTTATTAAAGAATATACCTTACATCCTTTTAATCACTGGGCATTTGCACCAATCAATTTAGTGCTTGAGCTGGTCAGCCTTTTAGCTAAACCAGTTTCTTTAGGGCTTCGACTTTTCGGTAATATGTATGCAGGTGAACTTATCTTCATCCTTATCGCTGCATTATTGCCTTGGTGGTCACAATGGGTACTATCGTTACCATGGGCCATTTTTCATATTTTAATTATTACGTTACAAGCTTTTATTTTTATGGTGTTGACGATCGTCTATTTAGCTATGGCGTCGGCAACGGAAGATCATTAATTTTAATATTTTTTTGTTAATAAACTGGAGTATATAATGGATAGTATGTTATTTGTAGCCGCAGGCATTATGATGGGATTAGCTGCAATTGGTGGTGCAGTTGGTATTGGCTTATTAGGTGGCAAGTTTTTAGAAGGTGCTGCGCGTCAACCTGAATTAATGCCTATGTTACGTACTCAATTCTTTATCGTTATGGGTCTAGTTGATGCAATCCCAATGATCTGTGTAGGTATTGCGCTTTACGTTATCTTTGCTGTTGCAGGTTAATAAAAATTTAAGAGGAATCGTGTCATGAATATGAACGCAACTCTCCTCGGCCAAGCAATTACATTTGTATTGTTTGTTTGGTTCTGTATGAAGTTTGTTTGGCCGCCAGTTATTAGTGCGATTGAAAAACGCCAAAAAGAGATAGCAGATGGCCTTGCTTCAGCAGAAACAGCAAAAAAAGATTTGGAATTAGCCAAAGCAAATACATCTGACATAATGCAACAGGCTAAGGTTGAGGCTAATGCAATTATTGAGCAAGCAAACAAACGTAAAGCAGCTATTCTTGAGGAAGCAAAGCAAGAAGCTGTGCGTGAAAAAGAGCGAATTGTTGCTCAAGGACTTGCCGAAGTAGACGCCGAACGCAAACGAGCAAGAGAAGAACTCAAACAACAAGTTGCAACACTTGCTATTGCTGGGGCAGAAAAAATTATTCAACGCTCTGTTAATGAAGCCGCAAATAGCGACATCATTGATAAACTCGTAGCTGAACTATAAGGAGAATAGAGCAATGGCTGACTTAATTACAATTGCTCGCCCTTATGCTAAAGCTGCTTTCGATTTCGCGGTAGAAAAAAACGGCATCGAATCATGGCATAAAATGTTGGTGTTAACTTCACAAGTGAGCCAAGACCCACAAGTCCGAAGTATTTTAACATCTGACATGAAAACTGATTCGGTGGCTAACCTACTCATCAACATCTGTAAAGACGTGTTGGATGAGTTTAGTACCAATTTTATTAAAATTATGGCTGAGAACAAACGATTATCACTTCTTCCTGAAGTGCTAACTTTGTTTGAACAATACTGTTTGGATAGAGATTCTCAAGCAGATGTAGATGTTATTTCTGCTGATGAGCTCACAAATGAACAACTTAATAAAATTTCTGTCGCTGTCGAAAAACGTTTATCACGAAAAGTAAAACTAAAATGTCATATAGATAAATCGCTCATTTCTGGTTTTATTATTCGTACGGGCGATATGGTTATTGATAGTAGTATCAGAGGGCGTTTAAATCGTTTAAATGACGCTCTACAGTCTTAAGGGGACTGATAATGCAGCTAAATTCAACTGAAATAAGTGAACTAATTAAAGAGCGAATAGCTCAGTTCAATATTGTGAGTGATGCTCACAATGAAGGAACTATCATATCTGTAAGTGATGGTATTCTTCGAATCCACGGATTAACCGACGTAATGCAAGGCGAAATGATTGCATTACCAGGGGGTCGCTATGCAATGGCACTTAACCTTGAAAGAGACTCAGTCGGTGCGGTAGTTATGGGACCATACGAAGACTTGTCTGAAGGTATGAAAGTACAATGTACTGGTCGTATTTTACAAGTACCCGTTGGTGAAGGTTTATTAGGACGTGTAATTAATACACTAGGTGAACCAATTGATGGTAAAGGATCGCTTCAACATGATGGTTTCTCGCCAGTAGAAGTTGTTGCCCCTGGTGTTATCGATCGTAAATCTGTTGACCAAGCTTTACAAACTGGTTATAAAGCGGTTGATTCAATGATTCCAATTGGCCGTGGTCAACGGGAACTTATCATCGGTGACCGTCAAACAGGTAAAACCGCATTAGCAATCGATGCTATCATCAATCAACGTAATTCAGGCGTTAAATGTATTTATGTTGCGATTGGTCAAAAACAATCAACTATTGCGAATGTAGTGCGTAAACTTGAAGAGCATGGCGCACTTAAGAACACGATTGTGGTTGTAGCATCTGCTTCAGAATCGGCTGCGTTACAATATTTAGCACCGTATGCAGGTTGTGCAATGGGTGAATACTTCCGTGACCGCGGTCAAGATGCATTAATTGTTTATGATGATTTATCAAAACAAGCCGTTGCTTATCGTCAAATTTCGTTATTACTCCGCCGTCCACCTGGACGTGAAGCTTATCCTGGTGATGTATTCTATCTTCACTCTCGTTTACTTGAACGTGCTGCGCGCGTTAACGAAGCTTATGTTGAAGAATTCACCAAAGGCGAAATTAAAGGTAAAACAGGTTCATTAACAGCATTACCAATCATAGAAACTCAAGCTGGTGACGTTTCAGCATTCGTACCAACTAACGTAATTTCAATTACCGATGGTCAGATATTCCTTGAAACTAGCTTATTTAACTCAGGTATTCGCCCTGCAGTTAACCCTGGTATTTCGGTTTCTCGTGTAGGTGGTGCGGCACAAACTAAGATAATGAAAAAATTATCAGGTGGTATTCGTACTGCACTTGCACAGTATCGTGAATTAGCTGCGTTCTCTCAATTTGCATCAGACTTAGATGAAGCAACAAGAAACCAATTAAGCCACGGTGAAAAAGTCACTGAACTATTGAAACAAAAGCAATACTCACCAATGACAGTTGCTGAACAATCAATAGTACTTTACGCCGCTGAGCGTGGTTATCTTGAAGATGTTGAACTGGCTAAAGTATTACCATTTGAAACAGCATTACTTGCTTATGCCCATAGTCAATACGCCGATTTTGTCAAATCAATTGACGAAACAGGTAATTACAATGATGAGATTGAAGCTAAGCTAAAAGAGTTACTCGAAAGCTTTAAATCAACTCAAACATGGTAAGGGTGAGGTAAAAAATGGCTAATGCAAAAGAGATTAGAACAAAAATTGCCAGTATCCAAAGTACGCAAAAAATCACTAAAGCGATGGAAATGGTTGCCAATTCTAAAATGCGTAAAACACAAGATAGAATGGCTGCTAGTCGACCATATGCCGAAATGATTCGTGAAGTAATTGGACATTTAGCGTTAGCTCAGATAGGCGCCAAACATCCTTATTTAGAAGAAAGAGATGTAAAGCGAGTTGGCTATCTTATCATTTCAACCGATCGTGGTTTATGTGGTGGTTTAAATATCAATCTTTTTAAAACTGTCATTGCTGATATGTCAGCATGGCAGGAAAAGGGTGTTGAAGCAGATGTTGCTTTAATTGGTTCGCGGGGTGTTTCGTTTTTTACATCAGTAAAAACAAATATTTTGACTCAAGTAACTAACTTGGGTGATGAACCAACTTTATCTGATTTAATTGGCCCGGTAAAAACAATGCTTGAGGCATACGATAACGGTAAAATTGATAAATTATATATTGTTACTAATAAATTTATTAATACCATGTCGCAAAAACCAACAATCCAGCAGTTATTACCATTACCGCCATCAGAGGATAAAGAGCTTAAAGCTTCATCATGGGATTATATTTATGAGCCTGATGCTAAATCATTATTAGATGTAATTTTACGTCGCTATATTGAATCACAAGTCTATCAAGCAGTTGTTGATAATTTAGCGAGTGAACAAGCAGCAAGAATGGTGGCCATGAAAGCAGCAACAGATAATGGTGCAAACTTAATCAATGAATTACAAATTGTGTATAACAAAGCCCGTCAAGGTGCTATCACGAATGAATTAATTGATATTGTATCAGGTGCAGCTGCTGTTTCAGGTTAGTGCTAAATATTGGCTTATAGTTAAGAAAAAGACGTAGAGGATTAAAAATGGCTACTGGAAAGATTGTCCAGATCATCGGTGCGGTGGTTGATGTCGAGTTCCCAGAAGATGCTGTACCAAAGGTATATGACGCATTAGAAGTGGAAACAGGCACTGAGAAATTAGTTCTGGAAGTTCAACAACAATTAGGTGGTGGCGTTGTTTGTTGTATCGCAATGGGTTCATCTGATGGTTTAAGACGTGGACTTAGCGTAGTAAACACAGGTCACGGCATCGAAGTGCCGGTTGGTACAAAAACACTAGGTCGTATTATGAACGTACTTGGTGATCCTGTTGATAAAGCAGGTCCAATTGGCGAAGAAGAACGTTGGGCGATTCACCGTGCAGCTCCAACCTATGAAGAACTTGCAAACTCAACAGAATTACTTGAAACAGGTATTAAAGTTATCGACTTAATTTGTCCATTTGCTAAAGGTGGTAAAGTCGGTCTATTCGGTGGTGCTGGTGTAGGTAAAACCGTTAACATGATGGAGCTAATCCGTAACATTGCGATCGAACACTCTGGTTACTCTGTATTTACTGGTGTAGGTGAGCGTACTCGTGAAGGTAATGACTTCTATCATGAAATGAAAGAATCAAACGTACTTGATAAAGTATCGTTAGTTTATGGTCAAATGAATGAGCCACCAGGAAACCGTTTACGTGTTGCGTTAACAGGGTTAACCATGGCTGAAAAATTCCGTGACGAAGGTAAAGACGTTTTATTATTTATTGATAATATTTACCGTTATACCTTAGCAGGTACCGAAGTATCCGCGCTATTAGGTCGTATGCCATCAGCAGTAGGTTACCAACCGACATTAGCCGAAGAAATGGGGTTATTACAAGAACGTATTACTTCAACAAAAACGGGATCAATCACATCAATCCAAGCGGTATATGTACCAGCGGATGACTTAACTGACCCGTCACCAGCAACAACCTTTGCGCACTTAGATGCAACAATCGTATTGAGTCGTCAAATTGCTTCTTTAGGTATCTATCCTGCGGTAGATCCACTAGATTCAACAAGTCGCCAATTAGATCCTTTAGTTGTTGGGCAAGAGCATTATGATTGTGCTCGTGGCGTTCAATCGATTCTACAACGTTATCAAGAATTAAAAGACATTATTGCAATTCTTGGTATGGATGAGCTATCAGAAGATGATAAATTGATCGTTGCGCGTGCTCGTAAAATTCAACGATTCTTATCTCAACCATTCTTTGTTGCAGAAGTATTTACAGGATCACCAGGGAAATATGTACCATTAAAAGACACTATTAGTGCATTTAAAGGAATCATGAACGGTGATTATGATCATATCCCTGAACAAGCATTTTATATGGTTGGTTCAATTGATGAAGCAATTGAGAAAGCAAAATCTCTCTAAGAGATTCATTGAACTAAGATCATATTAATGGAGATCGTATTATGGCACTAACTTCCTATCAATTAGAAGTTGTTAGTGCTGAATCTCACCTATTTTCAGGTGATGTTCAGCGAATCAGAGTAACAGGTAGAGAAGGTGAATTAGGAATTTACCCTGGGCATACTCCCCTACTCACAACCATAAAACCAGGAATGGTTGGGATTGTGAAGGCAAATGGCGAAGAAGAGTTTATCTATCTATCCGGTGGCATCTTAGAGGTTCAACCTAATATCGTAACCATCTTAGCAGATACAGCGATTCGTGGCGAAGACCTAGATGAAGCAAGAGCACAAGAAGCAGTGAGACAAGCACAAGAACACATCAATCACCTAAGTGATGATATGACATTTGCCCAAGCTTCTGCCGAACTGTCAAAAGCTTTAGCAAAAATTCGTGTTATAGAATTAACACGCCGTATAGGTCAATAATTTACATTTGATGCTCTACTATATATAAAAAGGTTGCTTACATTGCTAAGTAACCTTTTTTAATTTTAGCTTACCAAAGTTAGATTGAAACGTAACACTAACTAGATTTATTGGTTGCTATCAGCGATAATCTAAATAAATCTTATCAACATTAACACAACTATGTTTACCATTTACCATTCAAATCAAGTCGATCTACTTAAATCACTCGTGAGCGAGTTAATGCGTAGGCAACCATTAGAGGACGTATTTACGCCCGATATTGTTATGGTACAAAGCCAAGGTATGTCACAATGGCTACAAATTGCGTTGGCAGATGATTTAGGTATTGTGGCTAATGTTGATTTTCTTTTTCCAACGCAGTTTATTTGGCAACTTTATCAAACATTATTACCCGAGGCACCAATTGAAAATAGTTATAATGTTGAATCAATGAGCTGGCGTTTGTATTATTTGTTGCCTCAAGTTATTAAACAACCTGAATTTACTTCACTTAAACATTATCTTGATATTGATAAACAAGATAGAAAACAGTATCAATTAGCAATACGAATCGCTCGGTTATTTGACCAATATTTAGTTTATCGTCCTGATTGGTTAGCAAAATGGGAAGCAAACCAAACTGTAGCTGAATTAAACAATCATTCTGATGAAGTATGGCAAGCAGAGCTGTGGAGGAAGTTGCTATCAATCAGTCAACCTTATCATCGTGCTAATATTTATCAACAAATGCTTGAAATTTTATCAGATGATAGCTTTGATCGCTCACGTTTAAATTCGTTACCCAATCGTATTTTTATTTTTGGTATTACCTCGCTACCGCCGATTTACCTTTCACTTCTTGCAGCACTAGGAAAACATATTGATGTGCATTTAATGTTTAATAATCCGTGTAAATGGTATTGGGGTGATATTGTTGAAAAGCAGTTGTCGGATATATTAAACACCCCAGACAAAATCCCTAATCCACTTTTAACTTCGTGGGGAAAACTTGGACGTGATAATCTGTTTTTGTTACAGGAATTTAATGATAAACAAGATATTGATGTATTTGTCGATCAAAACCGAGATTGTCTATTACATGCAATTCAGCAAGATATTCTTGAACTTTATCCAATAGCTGATGTTCAAAAACCAATTGAACTCATAGATAAATCTCTATCGTTTCATGCTTGTCATAGTGAACAACGTGAAGTTGAAGTACTGTATGATTATCTTTTATCTGTTTTTGATGAAGATCCTACACTAGAATTACGCGATTGCATTGTGATGGTGTCCGATATTGATAAATATGTTCCTTATATTCGGGCTGTTTTTGGTAATGCTTATGGAAAGCGTTATTTGCCTTTTACTATTTCTGATCAAAAAGCCCGAAATATTGATCCGATTGTTCAAGGTTTTTTTACTATTCTAAATTTCCCACAAAGTCGATTTACGGCTGAAGAACTGTTTAACTTATTAGAAATACCAGCAATTTCAGAAAAATTTGCAATTAGTGAATCTCAATTAACATTGTTGCGCACATGGATTGTTGAATCCGGTATTCGCTTTGGTCTTGAAAACGCACATAGTTGGTTATTTGGACTTGAGCGATTATTACTTGGCTACACCATGAATAGCGAACAAGGTGGTTGGCAACAAATATTGCCGTATGATGGTGCAACAGGTTTAGATGCGGAATTAATTGGTCAATTGGCAGAGTTTATTAAAGTCGTAAGTAAATGGTTCACGATCCTAAGTGAGGATAAACCATTAATTGAATGGCAAAGTTGCTGTCTTGAATTGATCAACGATTTTTTTGTCAGTAATCATCAACGTGAATCTATTTTAATGATGATCGAAGAAGAATGGCAAAAACTAATCAATAGTGGTTTATCGGCTAACTATTTAGATAATATTTCTATCACTATTTTGCATGATGCTATGCAATCTCGCTTAGAACAGAATCATTTAGCACATCGTTTTTTAGTCGGTAAAATAAACTTTTGTACTATGATGCCAATGCGCTCTATTCCATTTAAAGTTGTTTGTTTATTGGGTATGAATGATGGTGATTATCCAAGAACATCACTACCACTTGATTTTGATCTTATTGCTCATCACCCAAAGCGAGGCGATCGCAGTCGTCGTAATGATGATCGCTATCTCTTTTTAGAAGCCATTTTATCGGCGCAAAATCAGCTCTATATCAGTTATATTGGACGAGATATAAAAGATGATAGTGAACGTTATCCCTCAATACTCGTTGATGAATTTTGGGAATATATTGCACAATATTATAATATTCCTGTAAATCAGATTAATAACATTACTAACAACTTGGATTTTTTACGGGTCAACCACACTCGTACACCATTTAATCCCCTAAATTTTCTAGAAAATCCCAAGAGTTATGCCGATGAATGGTTACCAGCCGCATTACAGCAAGGGAAAAATCAGGAGTTTATTAGTGAAATACCCGCTATCAGTGTCGATAATATCAGTCTTGATGAGTTAAAACGATTTTACCAACATCCAATTAGACTATTTTTACAAAAGCGCTTTAATTTTTATCTTAACTATCTTGATGATACGTTACCAGATGCGGAAAACTTTAATCTTGATAGTTTACAGCGTTACCAATTAAATTTGCAGATTTTAAATCAACTTATTGCCAAAGAACCTCAACGTTCAGATAATTTATATCAACATTTAGCACTAACGGGTGATTTACCTGACGGTGCATTTGGTCAGATTATTTACCATGAGCAAAATGAAACAATGCAATCATTAGCTGATAAAATCTGCCAAGAACGCTTGGACATGACAACGCAAGAAGTTAATTTGACTATTTTACTGAATCAACAACATTACCAATTACAAGGTTGGTTAACCCATATTCAACAAGATGGTATTTTAACATGGCAGCCATCTAAGCTTTCCATTCGTGATGGTATTTCATTATGGATTGATCATTTGGTTTATTGCATTTTAAATCCCAATAAAATTGAGAGTCAAAGTCGTATATATGGTAGAGAAGATAATGAATGGCGATTTTCACATTTAAATGCAGATCAAGCTTTAACTATATTAACTAATTTAGTTGAAGGCTATTTACAAGGTATCAATGAACCATTATTAATGCCATTAAAAAGTTCATGGAGTTGGTTAATTACAGCTTATGACAAAAAAACAGGTAAAATTATTGCTAGCGATAGGGCTATCAATCAGCTTTTAAATTCATGGCAAGGAGGATTTAATCAATCCGCTGAGAGTGATAGTTATTATACTCGTCTTTATCCTGAATTAACCGATAAACTCATTGAGCAAATTATATTTGCTGCTGAGCGATTTTTATTGCCAATTTTATTACATCAAAAAGCAGTAGAATAGGAGGCATAATGTTTATCGATACGCATTGCCATTTTAATTTTCCACTGTTTACACAGCATATTGCTGAGTCGATATATCAGATTCAACAAGCGAATATTACAGGATTAATTATTCCCGCTGTTTCAGCTTCGCACTTTAATACAATCTTACAGCTTTCTGAAACTTATGATGAAATTTATACAGCATTAGGCTTACATCCTATTTATCGGCATACTCAGGCTGATCTACAACAATTAATAAGTATACTAAAAACTAATCCCCAAAAACTTGTCGCCATTGGTGAGATTGGCTTAGATAGACACAATTTAACTATCGATTGGCAAGAGCAACTTATAATTTTCAGGGAACAATTATCGCTTGCTAAACAGTTTGATTTACCTGTTTTGATTCACTCTCGTAAAACACATGATATTATCTATCATGAACTACATCGAGCCAATTTACCTTGTCGTGGCGTGATACATGGATTTTCAGGTAGCTATCAGCAAGCAATGCAATTTATTAAACTCGGTTATTATATTGGTGTGGGAGGTGTAATTAGTTATTCTAGAGCCAATAAGACTCGCAATACAATTGCTCAATTACCACTTGAAAGCCTAGTACTTGAAACAGATGCACCCGATATGCCATTAAGTGGACGTCAAGGTCAACCAAATCGCCCTGAATACATTACCGAGGTTTTTAAGATCTTAACACAATTACGCAATGAGCCGTCAGATCACATACTCAACACAATTTTAACAAACACTTTGACGTTATTTAACAGAATCAATAGTATAAAAAAAAGCTAAAATAACTTCATAAACGTTACAGAATTATTTTACCAAACCATAGCATTTAAATTATTTTAGGCTAAATTAAAATGAATAGTGAATCACAGTTTTCCCCTTTTGTGTATCGCATATTACCATGGATTGCGGCATTTGCTTTTTTTATGCAATCGCTCGACACCTCGATATTAAATACCGCACTACCTACCATGGCAAGGGATCTTAATGAGTCGCCCTTAAACATGCAGTCTGCTGTGATAAGTTATGCTTTAACCTTAGCTTTATTTATTCCTGTTAGTGGCTTTTTATCGGATAAATTTGGTACTAGAAATATCTTTGTTATGGCCGTCTCACTATTTACGTTAGGATCACTACTTTGCGCTTTATCCAATTCTTTAATTTTTTTAGATATATCACGAGTAATTCAAGGTATTGGTGGCTCGATGATGGTACCTATATCACGTTTAGTATTGATAAAATCTTTTAAGCGTAGTGATTTTTTAGCAGCTTTAAATACTGCCACAATTCCAGGTTTAATCGGTCCTGTTTTGGGGCCAGTTTTGGGGGGATATTTGGTTGATGTGGTCAGTTGGCATTGGGTATTTTTTATTAATTTACCCATTGGTATTTTAGGTGTGATAATCAGTTGGAAATATATGCCTAATTTAAAAGGTCAACATATGCCTTTTGACTTATTTGGCTTTATCTTTATTGTTATTAGCTTTATAAGTGCCACGTTAAGTGTCGAAATTTTAAGCCAAGATCAGACATACCCTGTTCCATTACTACTTGCAATAATCTGCCTACTATTTTTATTGATTTATCGCAGGTATGCAAGAAAGAAACACAACCCTTTATTTCCATTATCACTCTTTAAGATTCGAACATTCAAAATCGGTATTATTGGCAATCTAGTTTGCCGATTAGGAATATCAGGTGTACCTTTTCTAATTCCGTTATTATTACAAATAGGATTTGGCTACTCTGCTATCTTTGCTGGTATTATGCTAGTGCCAATGGCTATTGCTTCACTTTGTACCCGAATATTTATTCCACGTATTTTAGCGCGTTTAGGTTACCGCTTCGTACTCATTACCAATACAATTTTAGCTGGTATAATGATTGTTTTAATGTCCCAGTTAAATTTATCGACACCTCTTATCCTTATCGGTTTATTGCTATTTTGTATCGGCGGCATCAATTCCATGCAATATACTGCCATGAATAGCATAACTCTTGCTAACTTAGAAAAAGATAATACAAGTAGTGGCAATAGTTTAATGGCAGTAAATCAACAATTAGCAATCAGTTTTGGTACAGGTTTTGGCGCAGTTTTACTGCGATTGATTAGCAACTCAACGAGTACTCTTCACGCATTTCAATTAACATTTGTTATACTTGGAGTAGTTACAGTGCTATCAAGCTTTATTTTCGCACAACTAAAAAAAGAAGACGGACAAAATCTAACTACTCATCACCAAGAAACAAGGAGATAAATCTATGTTCCAATACCAAATCATCCCCGTTACCGCTTTTCAAGAAAATTGTAGCATTATTTGGTGTGATGAAACGATGGAAGGTGCAATTATCGATCCCGGTGGCGAACCCGAACTCTTGAAAAAAGCAGTTGAGAAGCTAGGCGTTAATATTAAGCAAATTTTATTAACCCATGGACATTTAGATCATGTTGGTGCAGCAGCCGAGTTGGCTAAACATTATCATGTAAGAATAATGGGATCTAGTGCCGAAGATGAATTTCTATTCACCAATTTGCCACAACAATGTATACAATTTGGCTTTCCTCATATTGAAAGTTTTTTACCAAATCACTGGTTAAAGGAAGGCGATAAAATTCAAGTTGGTAAAATTGAACTTGACGTACTTTTTTGTCCGGGACATACACCGGGACACATTGTTTTTATTAATCATTCAGACACACTAGCCTTTGTTGGTGATGTATTATTTAAAGGCAGTATAGGGAGAACTGATTTTCCTCGTGGTAACTATACTGATTTAATTTCGTCCATAAAAAATAAGTTATTTCCACTTGGTGATAACTTTCTTTTTGTACCAGGACACGGCCCAATGTCAAGTTTTGGTTATGAACGGAACAGCAATCCTTATTTAGTTTAAATTAAATATTCACGTTGTTATCGTATCCTTTATTTTATAGGGAATAGCAACTATTTTAATTTCAATGTAAACAATTTAAACAAAAAACAGTTTACATTGAAATGTATTGCGCTATTATTGATTTACTATTTATATATCAAAGGTAGAAAGCAATGAAACAACAATCCACTTCATATTATCCAACATTTATCACAACCCTGGTAAATTTATCTTCTTGGCAACGTAAACTATTAACCACCACCAGTGCAGCGCTCCTTTTAGGACTGGCAGCTAATATTAGCATACCAACTTATCCCGTGCCTTTTACATTACAATCATTATCCGTTTTGTTAATTGGCGCTTTTTTAGGTCGTAAGTTAGGTGCATTAACAATAATTCAATACCTTTTTTTAGGGGCGATTGGGTTACCACTATTTGCCAATGGTAGTGGTGGAATTATAGCGTTAGCATCACCTTCTTCAGGTTACTTATATGGCTATGTATTTAGTGCCTATTTAGCAGGTTTTGCAGCTGAAAAGGGTTATGATCGTCACTTTATTTTAGGATTAATTGCATTCGCTTGCGCGCATCAATTGTTATTTGTATTTGGTGTTGTCTATTTAATGGGTTATTTACACATTACGCTTATTGACGCTTTAAAAGTGGGGTATCTGCCATTTGTTGGTGTTGATGCGCTTAAATTTATTATCGCGACTTGTGTAATGTTTTCACTATGGCGTTATCGTGCTAAAAAACAATAATATCCAATGCGGAGATATTATCTTCCAAAGCCTTAAAAAAAATAATGCTTTTAATGGTGCTGTAAGCCGTTCAGGAGCAGTACCAAACATAGATGAAATAACCAAAAGCATTAATCATGTTGGTTTATACGTTGGAAATAATATTGTCATTGAAGCAACACAAAACTATGGCGTGATTGAACAATCATTGACTAATTTTATTTGTGCAGCTAAGCACAATATCATTGGTAGAATCCATGACTTAGTTGTTATTCAAAATGCACTAAGACGAGTAAAACAATGCTTAGGTTCACCTTACAATCACAGCTTTCATCCCAATGCAGATGGCTTTTATTGTAGCGAACTGATTACTTATGCCTTTAAAACTGAACAAGGTAATGACTATTTTGCATTATATCCGATGAATTTTAATGACTTAACAACAAATGAAATTTTGTCTTATTGGGTTGATTATTATCGAGATCTAAATCAGGTTATTCCACAACAAGAACTAGGATCACACCCACAACAATTACTCAGACAACGCCATTTATTCAAGACAATCCTAACACTTGAATAATAATAAAAAGAGGAAATTTTACACAAAAAAGCATTTCAAATAATTTAACTATTGACATAGCGCCATTAAATCTATAATATGCGCGCTACATTTCGGTTCCTCCATAGTTCAGTCGGTAGAACGGCGGACTGTTAATCCGTATGTCACAGGTTCAAGTCCTGTTGGAGGAGCCAACTTTCAAAAAACTAACCTCCTTTATTTTCCCATAAAAACTATCAACATATCGATTTGTTTCTTAAAAATTATTTATTCTATTTATCTAAAAAATACTATTGTATTTGTAAATAACTTGTTCATACTATTTTAGTAACTTTATCAAAATTAACGATATAGATTTTATCCAATCATCATATTGATAGAACGGGAGAATTTACCAATGCATATCCATTTTATTATTCATGAAGATTTTGAAGCACCGGGGGCTTATGAGCAATGGGCAATAAATCATCATCACACAATAACTTACTCTCGTGTTTATCTTGGCGAATCACTGCCGAAAAGCGTTAATGGTATTGATTTACTAATTATCATGGGTGGTCCTCAATCTCCATCAACAACCAAACAAGAGTGTGCTTATTTTGATTCACAGGCAGAACAAACCGTTATTTTATCGGCAATAAATGCCGGTAAAATGGTTATTGGAGTGTGTTTAGGGGCACAATTAATTGGTGAGGCATTAGGTGCAAGTCATACTCAAAGTCCCGAAAAAGAAATTGGTAAATTCCCGATTACATTAACGCAAATCGGCAAAGAACATCCTCTATTTGCTGACTTTGATCATACCTTAGCGGTAGGACATTGGCACAATGATATGCCAGGTTTAACCAATAACGCCCAAATCATCGCTTATAGTGAAGGGTGTCCTCGTCAAATCATTGCTTATGATAAACTTGTCTATGGCTTTCAATGCCATTTGGAATTTACCCCAAATATCGTTGAAGCGCTTATTGCTCATTCACAAAAAGAGCTTAGCCAAGCTGAAAAATATCGCTTTGTTGATACACCAGATAAGCTTCGTTCTCATGATTACACTGAAATGAATCAAACACTTTACAAATTTCTTAATAAGCTAAGCCAACACTATCAAGCATCATTAAATAAATAAAACTTTAGATATTTACAGATAAGGAAATTAAATATTATGCAAAATAGTGCTGTTGAAAAACCAGAAAAACGCAGCAATTTAAGACTAAAATTAGGCAAAGAGTACTTTATATTAAAACGCAAACTTGATTGGTGGCGACAGCGCAAATCCTATAGTGTGGTTGATATTAATGACAATACATGCCGTTATTCACATAAAAAACACCGGTCTGTTTTGTTACGCCAATTAAAAGACGTTGATATGTATTTACAGTACAACAAAATCACAAATCTTCGTTTAGCGATTGAAAAACTCAATGGCTCAATCATAAAACCGAATCAACGGTTTTCGATCTGGCACAAAGTAGGACGCCCATCAAAACGTCGAGGATTTCTAGAAGGATTATCACTGCATAATGGACAAATTGGTAAAGATATTGGCGGCGGTTTGTGCCAATTAGGTAACTTAATTTATTGGATTGTATTACATTCTGATTTGACTATAGTTGAGCGTTGGCGACATAGCTTTGATGTTTTTCCTGATGTTAATCGTACCATTCCGTTCGCCTGTGGTGCAACTTTATCGTATAACTATGTGGATTTACAATTACTAAACAAAACCAATACCACTTATCGACTTAATCTTTGGCTTGATGATGAATATTTACATGGCGAATTACTTGCTGATACGCCTTTATCTTATACTTATCAAGTTTTTGAGACCGATCACCGCATTGAACAACAATGGTGGGGAGGGTACACCAGACATAATAAAATATGGCAACGTAAAACACATTTAATTGACAATCACGTTGAAGAAAAGTTAATTAGTGAAAATCACGCCATTATGATGTATATACCCTATTTAAAAAATAATGAAAGTTAATAAAATAGATAGTCATTAGCTATCTATCTAATAGATTGTTAGTAATTTCAATAGCCCGTATACTGCTGGAATAAAGCAGTTAATAATACCAGAAAGGAACAATACCATGGCTTATACTTTACCGCCCCTACCTTATGCTTATGATGCATTAGAACCTTATATCGATTCAGAAACCATGCATCTTCATCATGACAAGCATCATCAAACTTATGTGAATAATGCGAATGCGGCGATTGAATCATTGTCTGCTGAACTAAAAGAATTATGCCCAAGCGAATTATTAAAAAATTTAGATAAAGTCCCCGCTGACAAATTAACCGCTATCAAAAATAATGTGGGTGGACATGTTAACCACACCTTATTCTGGGAACTGTTAAAAGTTGGTACCGAGCTTAAAGGTGAACTTAAAGCAGCAATCGAAAAGGATTTTGGTTCGGTTGATGCGTTTAAAGAAAAATTTGCAGCAGCGGCAGCCACTCGCTTTGGTTCAGGTTGGGCTTGGTTAGTACTACAAAATGGCAAACTTGCTGTTGTATCTACTGCTAATCAAGATTCTCCAATTATGGGCGAAAAATTTGCGGGTGTTTCTGGTACGCCAATTTTAACGCTTGATGTTTGGGAACACGCTTATTACTTAAAATATCAAAATCGCCGTGTTGATTACATCGGTGCCTTTTGGAATGTAGTCAACTGGGATAAAGTTGCCGAACTTTATGCTCAAGCTAAATAATAATTATTATAAAAATAAATTTTTATTAAAAATGACGTATTATGCGTCATTTTTATTTTTTAATTTATCAATAAGTTAACCTTACAGACCTAAAATTGGTCATTGCTAAATCATGCCTAAATCCGCTACAATGAGCGATTCTTAAAAAAATCAAAGCCAATAAAATCCAAATAAAAATATGTTTGAAGTTAATCCAGTAAAAACCAAAATAGCTGAACTTACCGAGCGCACTGCTGTGATTCGGGGGTATCTTTGACTATGATGTCAAAAAAGAACGGCTAGAAGAAGTTAATGCCGAACTAGAACAAGCCGAAGTTTGGGCCGATCCTGAAAAAGCACAAGCATTAGGTAAAGAACGCGTTGCACTTGACGAAATCATCAACACGATCAACTCGTTAAATCAAGGTCTTGATGATGTAGAAGGCTTGCTTGAACTGGCTATCGAAGCCGAAGATCAAGACACCTTTGACGAAACCCTGTTCGAACTTGAACAATTAGAAAAAAAATTAGCAGGGCTTGAGTTTCGACGAATGTTTTCAGGCAATTACGACAGTGCAGATTGTTATTTGGATATTCAATCAGGTTCTGGGGGCACAGAAGCGCAAGATTGGGCTGAAATGTTACTTAGAATGTATTTACGTTGGGCTGAATCAAAAGGCTTTACAACCGAAGTAATGGAAGTTTCAGATGGCGATGTTGCTGGCATCAAATCAGCAACAATTAAAGTATCGGGTGATTATGCTTATGGTTGGTTACGCACCGAGACAGGGGTTCATCGTTTAGTACGAAAAAGTCCATTTGATTCGGGTAATCGACGTCATACTTCGTTTGCTTCAGTGTTTGTGTATCCTGAAATTGATGACGATATTGATATTGATATTAATCCAGCCGATCTTCGTATTGATGTTTACCGAGCATCGGGAGCTGGTGGTCAACATGTTAATAAAACCGAGTCTGCAGTACGTATTACCCATGTTCCAACAGGCATTGTAACACAGTGCCAAAATAACCGATCACAACACAGCAATAAAGATCAAGCCATGAAACAGTTAAAAGCAAAACTGTATGAGCTTGAAATGCAAAAAAAGAATGCCGAAAAACAGCAAATGGAAGAAAACAAGTCTGACATTGGTTGGGGAAGTCAAATTCGATCTTATGTGCTTGATGATTCACGCATTAAAGATTTACGCACAGGCGTCGAAACCCGTAATACGCAAGCCGTATTAGATGGCGATTTAGATCAATTTATTGAAGAAAGCTTAAAAGCAGGTTTATAAACCGCTTGGTTATAAATAAAAGGTAAAACTATGTCAACACAGCAGCAAGATCAACAAAACCAAATTGAAGAGTTAAATAACGAACTAAAAGTACGTCGTGAAAAGCTCGCACAGCTTCGTGAACAAGGTATTGCATTTCCTAATGATTTTCGCCGTGATGCGATTTCAAACGATCTTCATCAACAATATGGCGATAAAACCAACGAAGAGCTTATTGAACAGAAAATTACCGTAACGGTGGCAGGACGTATGATGATGCGTCGTATTATGGGTAAAGCCTCGTTTGTTTCTTTACAAGATGTTGCTGGGCAAATCCAACTTTACGTTACCCGTGATGATTTACCAGAAGGTTTTTATAATGAACAATTTAAAAAGTGGGATTTAGGGGACATTGTTGGTGCTAAAGGTTACCTATTTAAAACTAAAACAGGTGAGCTTTCTATTCACTGTGAAGAAATTCGTTTACTGACCAAAGCACTTCGCCCATTACCAGATAAGTTTCATGGACTTGCTGATCAAGAGATGCGTTATCGTCAACGTTACTTAGATCTTATCACCAATCAAGAATCAAGAGAAACGTTTAAAGCACGTTCAAAAGTAGTCAGCGAAATTCGTAACTTTATGATTGAAAACCACTTTATGGAAGTTGAAACGCCAATGATGCAGGTAATTCCGGGTGGTGCATCAGCTAAACCATTTATTACACATCACAATGCGCTTGATTTAGACATGTATATGCGTATTGCACCTGAACTTTACTTAAAACGTTTAGTCGTAGGTGGTTTTGAGCGAGTATTTGAGATCAACCGTAACTTCCGTAACGAAGGTGTATCGCCAAGGCATAACCCAGAATTTACCATGATGGAAATGTACATGGCTTATGCTGATTACAAAGATCTGATCGTATTAACAGAAGCATTATTCCGTCGTTTAGCAATTGCAGTAACAGGCGATGCGGTTGTGCAATATGGCGATCATACTTTTGATTTTGGTAAACCTTTTGTCAAAATGACCATGCGTGAGGCTATTTGCCATTACCGTCCAGAAACCAATAATGCAGACTTAGATGATTTTGATAAAGCTTGTGCTATTGCACAGTCAATTGGCATTAAAATTGAAAAAGGTTGGGGACTTGGTCGTGTTGTGACTGAAATTTTTGAAGAAGTGGCTGAATCAAACTTAATTCAACCAACTTTTATTACCGAATACCCAGCAGAAGTATCACCGCTTGCTCGCCGTAACGACGAAAACCCATTTGTAACAGACCGATTCGAGTTCTTTATTGGTGGTCGTGAAATTGGCAATGGATTCTCAGAACTTAACGATGCCGAAGATCAAGCTCAACGCTTTGCCGATCAGGTATCACAAAAAGATGCCGGAGATGATGAAGCGATGTTCTATGATGAAGATTACATCACCGCACTTGAACACGGCTTACCGCCAACGGCAGGGCTTGGGATCGGTATTGACCGTACTGTGATGCTATTTACTAATAGTCACACGATTCGTGACGTTATTTTATTCCCAACCATGCGTCCAATCAAATAAAACCGCTTATCACTAAAAACACACTTATTTTTTGATAAGTGTGTTTTTATACTCAAACACATACTTTCCTGAAATTGTTTTAACAAACAACTGATTGTTTTTTAGATCATGTTCTTGTAAAAAATATTCAGGAGTCTGTACCGTTTCGTGATTTATTATTAATTTACAGCAGTTATTTGTTAAAACAGACATAACTACCATTCAATTAAAAATACATAAAACTGACTTACCCTAAACAAATGGCAAAGCCAAAAAGTGACAGGTTAATACAGTGATATTATCAATATCGTTGGCTATAAAAATAACCAACGATATATAAGGAATTTAATGAGTATTAGTCGACTTTTCTTGATGAGGTAAGATCAGGTTTAATACAATGGCTAAAATTCCACACAAGCTTATACCTTGTAATGCATATGATCCAAAGTCAAAAATCATACCACCAATACCAAACACCAAAACTAGTGAAACAATACACATATTACGTGATACAGACAGATCGACTTTATGTTTGATTAAAATATTAATACCTACTGATGCAATAGAGCCAAATAGCAACACCATAATACCGCCCATAACCACCGTTGGAATTGAACTTAAAAATGCACCAATCTTACCAACAAAAGACATTAAAATAGCCCAAACCGCTGCCCATGTCATTACGCGAGTTTTAAAATTTCGGGTTAAGGTTACAGCGCCAATTACTTCAGCATAAGTAATACAAGGTGGTCCACCAAAAAGGCCGGCAACCGAAGTTGCAAATCCATCACCTAATAATGTGCGTTGCAAACCGGGATCACGAGTATAATCTTTACCCGTTACCGAACCAATCGCCATAATATCACCTACATGCTCAATGGTTGGTGCAATAACAATTGGAATCATATATAAAATTGCTTGCCAATGAAACTCAGGAAACGTGAAATCGGGTACTTTAAACCATGGTGCGTCAATAATTGGCTGGAAATTGACAATACCAAACACACAAGAGAGCGTATATCCAACTACAATACCCGCAATAATAGGTAATAATTTTAAAAACCCTTTTGCCCAAATTGCCACAATTAAAGTCGTTAATAATGAACTCATGGATATTATAATTAATTGATAATTTTCGACTGGCACCTTAATGTCTTTACCCATTGCCATTCCTACCGCAACAGGTGCAAGTGATAAACCAATAACCATAATAATTGGACCAGTTACAACTGGTGGTAATATACGGTCAATAATATGGCTACCATTGATTTTTACTAAAAAAGCAAAAAACATAAAAACAAAACCCGCAGCCACTAAACCGCCTAAAGTGGCAGGAACGCCCCATTGAGCAACACCAAATGAGATAGGGGCAATAAAAGCAAATGATGACGCTAAAAATACAGGAACTTTACCTTTAGTTGTCAGTTGAAATAACAACGTACCAACACCAGCAGTAAAAAGAGCGACATTTGGGTTTAATTTTGTTAAAAGGGGAACTAATACCAAAGCCCCAAAGGCGACAAATAACATCTGTGCGCCGGTAAAAATATCTTGCCATGAATGCTTATGCTGTGATGTTATATTTTTTGTTTTATCTGTTGTGACGTTGTTCACATCTCGCCTCTCTTACTTAACTAAGTTTGTTATCTAACTTACTTGATTTACAAGCATAAAAAAACCGGCTTAACCGGTCTAAAAATTGAGATTTTATTTTGTGCCGAAGATTTTGTCTCCTGCATCGCCAAGTCCTGGCAATATATAACCTTTTTCGTTCAATCTTTCATCAATCGATGCGGTATAAAGTTCAACGTCAGGATGCGCTTTTTCTAATACCTTGATACCTTCTGGCGCAGCCACTAACACTAATACCTTAATATTTTTACAACCTGCTTTTTTAAGCAAATCAATGGTTGCCACCATTGACCCACCAGTTGCTAACATTGGATCAACAACTAAAGCCATTCGCTCTTCAATATCCGAGGTTAGTTTTTGGAAATAAGGAACTGGTTCAAGCGTTTCTTCGTTACGATAAAACCCCACAACACTAATACGCGCACTTGGAATATGCTCAAGCACACCATCCATCATACCTAAGCCCGCACGCAAAATAGGCACAACCGTAATTTTTTTACCTTTAATTTGTTCAACTTCAACAGGTCCACACCAACCATTTATGGTGACTTTTTCGGTAGGAAGATCCGCTGTGGCTTCATACGTTAATAAACTGCCAACTTCACTGGCAAGATCGCGGAAGTCTTTAGTGCTAATATCGTGTTCACGCATTAAACCAATTTTATGACGAACGAGGGGATGTTTAACTTCAACTATTTTCATGGGGGGAACCTCAGTGTTATTTTCTATAATCTGTTAGTTGGTATAAATAACCACTGAGCGGTAATTCTAGCATAGAACTTACTTTATGAAAACCGAGAATCCACAAGCAACACAAAGTAAAATCGATTTTAATATTAACTACTATTTTATCAAAAATATTTGATCAAAAATTGTTTAATCAAATGCTCTCACCATCTAAATACTCAACAGGCAAATCAATCACTTTTTGCTCTACTTTTTCACCATTAATTCGTTTTAATAACAGTTCTGCGGCAATTTTCCCCATTTCAACTCTTGGTGTTTGTATAGAAGCTAATTTCGGATTCATAAATTGACCAATTTGATGTCCATGAAAGCCAACAATCGCTATTTGTTTTGGCACGTCAATTCCCATCCGTTGGCACTCAAGTAATACACCTAAAGCCAAGTCATCATTAGTACTAAAAATACCATCAACACAAGGGAACTCGATTAAAATTTGCTGTAAAAATCTAGCCCCTAACTTATAAGATGACGCTTCCTTAGTCGCTAACGTTCTTGGCGTTAGTCCGGCCTCTTCCATAGCCTTTTCATAACCTTTTTGACGAATAATACTACGCTGATCTTGCCTTGCACTAAAATAAACAATATTACGCCGCCCTTTAGCTATCATGCGATGGATCATATTTCTAGTAGCCGTAAAGTTATCAAACCCAACCGCCATATCAATACAAGGCGAAACACTATCCATAATCTCAACCACTGGCACGCCAGCCATTTCGATCATCTTTAATGTTGCGGGAGTATGTGTTCTTTCGGTTAAAATCAAACCATCAATATTATACGAAAGTAATGAACGCAAACGGGACTCTTCTTTTTCTGCACTGTATCCAGTATGAGTAATCATGGTTTGATACCCTCTAGCATCAGTCACCATTTCAATACCTTTTAGAATATCGGCAAAAACCTGATTGGTTAAAGAAGGAAACACAACCCCGATGGCATTACTTTTTGCATTAGACAGCATATCAGGTGCTTTATTAGGAATATAACCAAGCTCATCAATCGCAGCTGAAATTTGTAATTGAAGAGGTTTAGACACCAAATTGGGATCACGCAAAAAACGACTTACCGTCATTTTACTAATCCCAATTAAATTGGCGATCTCTTGCAAACTTGTTCGACGTTTTTTATTCCCACTCATTTATGATTTTCCGGTAGTTTTGGTTGCCAATCAATGGGGATTTTACCTTGTTGCACAATAATATCATTTGCTTTAGAAAAGTGCTTACAACCAAAAAAGCCCCGATGAGCAGACAACGGTGACGGATGCACAGAGGTCAAAACATGATGTTTTTGCCGATTAATAAATTGCCCTTTTTTTTGTGCAGGTGATCCCCACAACAAAAAAACAACGCCTTCAAGATACTGATCAATTGTCGCAATAACATGATCGGTAAAGGTTTCCCAACCAATTTTAGCGTGAGAATGCGCTTGCCCTGCTTCAACCGTTAGTACATTATTTAACAACAACACACCTTGAGTCGCCCAAGAAGCTAAATAACCATGAGAAGGCATCTCAAAACCATCAATATCTGTTGATAGCTCTTTATAAATATTCAATAACGATGGTGGTGGTTTAACACCCGGTAACACAGAAAAAGATAAACCATGAGCCTGATTAGGACCATGATACGGATCCTGACCAATAATAACCACTTTAATATTATCAAATGGCGTAAAACGAAACGCATTAAAAACATCATGCTGAGGAGGATAAATAACTTTGCCATTGGCTCGCTCTGAAGCCACAAATTGCATTATTTGTTGAAAATAGGGCTTTTCTTTTTCACCCCCGATAACATCATGCCAAGTTAAATTTGTCGTCATATTTTATACCACTTATTGATAATGCCTATATTGCTTAGCAAAAGCTAATTCAGCTTAAGACATAATAACCCAACAAAAGCAAAAATTAAAATTAAAGGTATTACTTATCGAATCAATAGCTTTTTTTGACTTTAATCAAATTTTTAAAGTGCTATATTAACCTTAGTTATTTTAGGGCAATAAAGCCCGTTAGGAGGATTTAAAATGATTACAGGTATCCAAATTACTAAAGCAAACAACGCTGCACTTCTTAACTCTTTTTGGTTATTAGATGACACAACTAAAGAAGCTCGTTGTGTTGCAGCTAAATCAGTTTATAAAGAAGACCAAATTATCCCAACTGCAGAACTTGGTCAATTCGAATATCGTGAAGTACCATTAGACGTTGCACCAACTATTAAAGTTGAAGGTGGTCAACATTTAAACGTTAACGTTCTTCGTCGTGAAACTTTAGAAGACGCTGTTCAACATCCAGAAAAATATCCACAATTAACCATTCGTGTTTCTGGATATGCAGTACGTTTTAACTCACTAACTGCTGAACAACAACGCGACGTTATTGCTCGTACATTCACAACTAAAATCTAATTAGTTGATTTAAATAAAAAAGCCCAGCAAAAGCTGGCTTTTTTATGGCGTTTTCGGAAAAATCGCCAAAAAAAACTTAAATAAAATCAATACCTTTCCTGACAACTTTTTGCTAAGGAATGTTAAATTTGGGTGATGATTTGTTACGTTTTTTAATAACCAAGTCAGTGGGTTGTTTGGGTGGGGATAAACCAAAAATCAATCGCACCGGTCAGGGAGTGGCAATTAAGGTGCGTATTTTGGTGTTAAGCGTGTCCATTAATTAAATTAACACGGCTTTATTAAAGCACACTGCAAACACTTACCACACTATGACAACCAACTGCTTGGTTATTTTATGTTGATTAAAAGCCCCAACCTTACAGGATGGGGCTTTATTCTTTGTTATATTGTCCTCTCAGGCACCGTAACCCCCTTCCGCGCCCTAAGGATTAAGAACTAAACGCTAAAAGCTAAGGTGCGGTGCAAACAGCGTAACTATAGCTGGAAAAGATGATGCGGACTTTGCCCATGGACGAGTAGACAGGGAGCTGGCGGCTACCTGCCGCGTCGCTCGTCCAGTAGCCGGTGTCGTAGCGTTCGACGAAGTCTGCAGCAGCGTAGTGGCGCATGGAGCCCCACTCCGTGAAAAATCCTGCGCCTATGTGGCGCATGTAATGATTATCTGATGAGCGAGGTGAGGCGCCTAAATTTTGATAGTTTGAATTGGTTAAATCCCTTACCTTAGGCATTCGATAACCCAAACTTCTACACCATGCTGTTTGAGTAGAAGCGTTAGCTGTTTGACTACTCCGATTGACGAACCACTGCTTTAACACAAATCCATACTTCACCTCATTACCACTTCTATCCCTACCGACCAACTCAAACGTCTGTGGCAAAGGTGGACGTGTAAGTGAACTTGGACTACTTGAGTTTATTTGACTATAACTTGCCCTAGGACCATGCAACGTTACCCGTGCTACATTTTTTGATTTATTCCTAATCCATTCATCAGCTTGGATAGTAAACCCATTTGAGGCTGTGAATGTCCCTGTTAACGGCCTTGTCCATCTCACCGTTGCGGTTATTCCACTATGAGTGACTGGAGACCAAGTTAACTGACTTCCATCTAATCCACCTATATCCAAATCAAAATACAAACCATCTGCTCCTGTAGTAGGAAAGTTTAACTCGTAAGATGATGAGTTTGTTGACTGAACTAAAAAGCCCTTAGTAGGAGACCATATGTTAGCTGGGCCTGCGTAGCGGGGGTCGTCCCCAGAATCAATGCCAGTTGTTCCACCATACAACAAATTCGGCCTGACCGCACAAATACCCACATTATCATATGGAGCAATATAATAATCCACCGCAGCACCACTAAAACTACTACTCCTTGGCACACCATACTGCGTACTTAATGTGCCACCTGAGCTTGTTAGCGTTACCTTGTAAGGGGCACCGCATATACTTAATGCATCGCTGCGATTAACCGTATTACCGTTTTTATCCTTAAACGTTACCGATATACTCCCTGATGCCGTTACCTGTCCATCTCCATCATCATCTCCCCAATTTCCCTGAGTAACTAAATCATTCATGGTGATTGAACTCCGTGATGGCGGAACTATCATATCTATATGACTTAAGTTACTCCCTACATATGGCAACCTGATTGGATTGCTTGGCGTAGACGGGTTGGTTGACCTTGTGTATACCGTGCCATCCTGCAACTTTATTGACAATAAACTGTCTGTATTAGTTAATTTTGTCCGCCCTCCATCGAACGTTAAATACGGCGCACTACCCTCTATTACCCTTGATGTATAAGCCGTTAACGCCTCTGTATCCTGCGTATATGACAATAACAACAATGGCGCAAAGAATAATGCGGATTTAGATAACAATGAAGGTTTAAATAGTAATGGCGGTTTGGATAACCACTTGGATATCGGCGATAATTTTGCCGAAAATATGGCCGATGACGGCGTCGATTTCGCTACGCGAAATGACCTCAATGATGAAAATAACTGTGGCGCCTGTTTTTGACCACTGTGTGAATCAATAAGATTTAGGGCATAGGTTTGGCAGGCCAGATGCCAGATGCCAGATGCCAACCATGGTAATGCATTTTTATTTCCTTGTCAAGTAATTTCTTGTTTTATTTGAATTTTTATAATTGCTCGCCTAATTAATAAGCGATTCATTGCCTGAAAAAGCTTAAAAATTATAACTTGATGGTGAATAGTTCGCCACTTTTTTTGTTAATTTATTGTAAAGAATTGTTGGGGTTAAGAGGGCGTTGCTTTGGTTTTTTTGGGGGAACATTTTTGTTTGATAAAAACGATCTATAAAAACTTCAATAAAATCAATACCTTTCCTGACCAATTTTTGACGAAAAATATTATTAATAAAAAACAAAAATAGATGGCATTTGTGTCTTTAAGTTTTGTTACTTACACTTAATTTGATATTAACATACGCAATAGCTAAACCTATTGCGTATTTGTTAGATGACTTTAAAACATAATATTATTTTTGGATTTTTTAATCCAGATGACTAAAAAGAGTGTTCTCCCTGCGCTAAATAAACTATAAGAGAGCCATAACCCATGATTGCCCCAAATGGGTACAAATAGATATTGTGCAATGAACCATAGCAATAGCGCTAAAATCATTGAGTCACGAATAGACGATGTATAGCTAATTCCCGAAAATACGCCATAATAAATAAGCCCGCCAGCAACCACAATAGGGAATACAATAAGCCAGTATTGATATTCAGTACATAGGTTAATAATGTCGGTTTGATTAGTGAGCAACCGAATAATCATTGAATCAAATCCCAACCAAATCGCTATCAAAACAACAGGACAAATAAGGCATGATAGCAATGACCAACGTAGTGTTTGATTGTATAACGTGATGTCTTTTGTTCCTTTAGCTTTACCACTAAAAACACTCGATGCATTGGCAAAACCATCAAATAAGTAAGCCATTAAATAGTGGATTTGAAATAAAACCGCATTAGCGGCTAATACTTCAGTATTAAAACGAGAGCCAATCGAGATAAAATGGTTGGTAACAATAAGCAAACAGATAGTTCGAATCATTAAATTGGTATTAACTAAAATTACCCCTTTTAAAGATTGCCAAGATAATATGGCTTTGAAATCTGTTTTTTGCTCGGTTTTGGGTAGATAGGCATAAATAAACCAAATGCCCAATAGTGTACAGATGATTTGTGCACTAAGCGTAGCAAAAGCGACACCTTGAATATCAAAATGAAAACCCCAAACAAACGTGGCAGCCATAACAATGTTAAGTAAATTGATTAATACTTGCAAAAACAAAACCGCTTTTATTTTTGCCATGCCCATTAACCAACCCACTAAAACATAATTGATTAAAACAAAAGGTGCCCCCCAAATTAGAATAGTAAAATAGGTGTGGGCGTGGTGTTTTACTTCTTCATTTGGTTTTATAAGTTGCATGGCGGTATTAAATATTAGGCTTTGAAAAATAATAAAAACAATACCTAATAAAATGGCAATAAAAAGCGGACGAATAAGCGAGGATCTTAATAAAATAGGATCATCTAATGCTTGCGCTGAAAACCCTGTGGTGCTGACTCGTAAAAAGCCAAATAGCCAATAAATAGTATTAAAAATCACGGTGCCCACAGCAATACCCGCAATAAAGGCAGGATTAGGTAAGTGACCAACTAAAGCAGTATCAACCACGCCAAGCAATGGCGTTGTGATTGTTGAAATAATAAAGGGGATAACTAGCGCAAGGTAGTCTTTAAAATGGTATTGTTTGTTTGAATTTGAAGATGGGGTCATAATCTAAAATCCTAAAATAGATTCAAGAAGTTGTTTAGAATAAGGGTGATTGATTTGGCTTAATTGAGAAATATTATCCACCTGCTCAACAATTTGTCCTTGATAAAAAAAGATTACCTTATCGCACAAATAAGTGATGGTCGTTAAATCATGAGTGATAAAAATCGTGGTCAGGTTTAGCTGTTTTTGTAAATCGGCAAGTAAAGATAAAATTTGAGTTTGTACTGATATATCTAACGAACTGACTGCTTCGTCAAATAGAATAAATTTAGGTGAGCAAGCAATCGCCCGTGCAATACAAATCCGTTGCAATTGACCGCCACTCATTTCATGAGGAAAGCGGTGATAAAAAGAGTGATCTAACCCGACTTGTTCTAACAGTGCATCAATTCGTTTTTGACGTTCTTTGGTTGATATTTTTTCATAAATATCAATAGGTTCAGCAATAATTTCAGCGGTAGTAAAATAAGGGTTAACTGATGCATTATAGTCTTGAAATACGGCACTAATATCACGCCGCATTGAGGATTTTCGCCAAATGCGTTGAGATGTATCAAATCCATTAAAGTAAATGTTTCCACTATCTGGCTTTTCAAGCCCTAAAATCAGTTTACCTAGGGTACTTTTACCACTGCCACTTTCCCCAATAATCCCCAAACACTGACCTTGATATAATGAAAACGAGACATCATTAATTACCGATATTTTTTTGCGACCAAGTAAGCCTTGATTGGGTTGTAAAAACGATTTTTTTACATGCTCAAGTTGTAATAACGGTGGCATTTAGATTGTCTCCGAATTAGGTGTCATATAATTGGGTTGAACAACACAATTAAATTTGGCTAATAATTGCTTACGAGCATTAATTAAATATTGAGTATAATCATTTTTAGAATGATAAAAAATATGATCTCGACTTCCTTGTTCCACAATGGTCCCTTTGTTCATTACCAAAATGTGATCGGCTATATGGTGAATAACGCCTAAATCATGTGAGATAAATATCATGGATGTTTTGGATTGTTGTTTAATTTGTTCAAATATTTTTAGAATATGAAATTGGCTAATTGAATCTAATGCAGTTGTTGGTTCATCGGCAATAATTAGCTCGGGTTCAAGCATCAGAGCAATACCAATCATTATTCGTTGTAGCATACCACCACTTAACTGGTGAGGGTATCGATTATAAATTTGTTTAGGATTATCAAGACCGATATCTGTTAGCATATTAAGCGTTTTAGTTACGGCTTGATTTTTAGTGGTTGGTTGATGAGCCAATAGCGTTTCAACAACTTGTTTACCAACACAGTAAAGCGGATCAAAAGCACTCATTGGGTGCTGTAAAATGACCGAAATCACATTACCACGAATGAAACGTAATGTTTCGTTGTTTTGTTTTAACAAATCGCCATTTTGTTGTAACTTAAGTCGTGTTTTTTGGGGTGAAAACAGGATTTGCCCTTGAACTGAAAAATAAGGTTCTAACAACCCCATAATCGCTTTGCATGTTAAGCTTTTGCCACTACCACTTTCACCAACAATACCTAAACATTGATGATGCTTTAGATGAAATGAAATATTATTTAATAGTGGCTTGCAGTTATCTAGTGTTACGGTGAGATTGTTAACTGTAAGCAATGTGTCACTCATGCTGTTTTTTCCTTTGGATCTAAAATATCTCGCAAACAATCCCCTAGCATATTAAATGCAGCAACCACAATCAAAATAGCCATCCCCGGAAAGACCATTTGCATCGGGTGCTGAATCATTACGTTTTTGGCTTCGCTTAACATCAATCCCCATTCTGCGGTGGGTGCTTGTACACCTAATCCAATAAAAGAAAGTGCCGAAATGTTTAAAATGACCCACCCTGTATCGAGTGTAGCAAGCACAACAAGTTCAGACATTATATTAGGTAGCAAGTGGCGCCGAATAATAAAAAAATGAGGAGCACCAATTGTGCGTGAGAAAAGAATATAGTTTTTACGGCTATACTTGATTACAGAACTACGAATCATTCGGCTATACCAAGCCCATTTGACAACAATATTAGCAATAATTACGTTTTCAATACCCACCCCAAGCACGCCGACAATGGCTAGTATCATTACCTGACTTGGAAAAGAAAGCATGATATCGCAAAGGCGCATAATACATTCATCAAGTTTACCTCTTTTATAGCCTGAAATAAGCCCAATGATCGTTCCAATAACAATTGTTATTGCCATGGTCAATATCGACAAAAATAGCGTTGAGCGAATGCCATAAAGTAACCGAGAAAAGATATCCCGACCTAAATGATCACAACCAAACCAATGCTGAGCAGAAACCGATGCATATTTGCGCACAATGCGAACTTTATTTGGATCAAATGGAGCAATATAAGGGGCTAAAATACCTAAAACAATAATCACACCAATAATCGTTAAACAGCATAATGCTATTTTATTTTTGAACAGTTGCTTAAGTTGGTTCATGAAAGGCTACCACTCTCTTTTAATCGTGGATCAAGTAATAGGTGTAAAACATCCACAATAAAATTACAAACAACAAATAAAATAGCCATCAATAAGATATAAGCTTGAATAACAGGGTAATCTCGATTCATTATTGCAGAAATACACAACCGCCCAAGCCCTGGCCAAGAAAATATATACTCAACAACAAACGAACCCGCAATTAATTGCGGAATGGTCATACCTAATGCGGTGATGGTGGTTTGTAATGAATTGACTAATACATGTTTTAAAATAATTGTGCGTTCTTTTAACCCACGACTACGAGCATAAAAAATAAAATAATTATGCATGTTTTCAATCATGTTATTACGAATAAAGCGAATGTAAGTAGAAATATATACAAACGATAATGTCATTGTAGGTAAAACTAAGTTTTGCCAAGAACCATAACCATTAGTTGGCAATAGATCAAGATAATTGGCAAATAACCAAATAAATAATAACCCAAGCCAATAGCTTGGCATCGCTGTACCTAAGAAGATAATGATACGCAAAATCCGATCAAACGCAGAATTAGCAAAAATGGCGCAGAGTATGCCAAAAACTAAACTAATAATAAGGGTAAAAACAAAGGACGATGTAGCTAAAATAAGTGTTGGTTTTAAACTGCGGATCATCTCATCCCAAACAAATCTGTCTCGATGAGTAAATGAGCGACCAAAATCGAGATGAAAGACGTTATACAGCCAGTTAAAATAACGATACCAAAAAGGTTCATTTAAACCAAGCTCTTGGCGCATACTTTCAATGGCTTCAGGCGTTGGCATAATTTCGTTTAGGCGTAATGCAACTTCGGCAGGATCTGAAGGTGCTAAATTAATCAGTAAAAATGCGATAAATGAGATACCGATAAGAATCGGTATCATCATAATTAGACGTTTGAAAATATAATTTAACATTATTATTAAATAATAAAATCAACAAATTAATAGTGCATTTTATCGAATGGAATATCAAATTGCGACGGCGCAAATTCAATGCCTTTTAGTGACTTAATAGCAATCGCGCGGTTACGTTCATAAGTTAAAGGAATGTATACCGCTTCGTTATGAAGCGTTTCCAGTACATAACGATAAAGCGCTTGTCGCTCTTGTTCATCGGTGGAAATAAGCGCTTTGCTAATACTTGCATCAATTTTAGCCTTTTCTGCTAAGCCTTGCTGAGCAATATAATCACCATAAACAGGCAACTTCATGCCAGATAAGAAAGACTGCGGATCATAAGGCATCCCCCACGAAATATCAAAAACCATATCAAAATCACCGGCTTTTTGGCGATCGCGATACCCTTGCTCTTCTTCACCGTGAATATTCAATTTTAAACCAACTTGTTCAAATTCATCTTGCATATATTGAGCAATGGTTTTTTGCGAAGCTGTGTTGCTATCATAGTAAAGGGTGATTTCGAACGGTTTACCTTCTTTTTGACGATATTGCTCACCATCCACTTTAACCCAACCCGCTTTATCAAGTAGTTGTGCTGCTAATTTTGTGTCGTACTGATAGGGTTTTAGTCCAATATTGGCATAAGGAATATTGGTTGCCATTAAGGTATCGGCTGGGGCTTCACTACCATTAAAAATACCTTCAGAAACATCTTTTTTACTGATGATATGCTCAATAGCTCGGCGCACATTGGCATCGTTAAGTTGTGGTCTTGTTGTATTCATCAAAACCATTCGACTTGAAACAGGTTTTGACATTAATGTTTGAAACTTATCCATTTTAGCAAATCGTTCATACGAATCAGCATCGACCATATTTTTACCGTAAATAAGATCAATTTCACCTTTTTCAAGCGCCATCAAACGGCTTTGGTTATCAGCGATCACTTTCATTGTGACTTTTTTAATTTGCGGTTTTGTGCCCCAGTAGTTAGGGTTTTCATTAAAAATAGCATACTGATCTTTTTTATGATCGCCTAAAATATAAGGACCTGTACCAATATAAGATTTAACGCCATTTTTAGTTTCGCCATCAATCATAGAATTTGGTGAAATAAAGCGCATTGGTCTTGTAACGGCAATTTCAATCAAGAATGGGTAATAAGGTTCTGATAGGTTAACTTGTAAAGTATAATCATCTACAGCTTTGATTTCGGTAATTAGGCGTACCATTTCAAGCCAAGTATGGCGTACTTTATTTGACAGCACGGCATCCCAGTTTAGCTTTGCGCTATGGGCATCAAATTTAGCACCATCACTAAAAGTGACATCTTTTCTTAACTTAAACGTATACGTTTTGCCGTTGTTAGTAATAGTCCAGCTTTCAGCAAGCCAAGGCGAAAAGGTACCATCCTCGTTGTAATGAACCAGCGACTCATAAAGCATATTTTGCGCCCACATTTCGCCACCATAAAGGTGTGGATTCAAATCACGAATATCACGAAAGTTTGCAAAAGTAATATCATCTTTAGCAAAACAGTTAAGACTCATGGTTGTTAAAAGCAAAGCAATGAATAAACGTTTTATACAGCTAAAATTAAAATGCATACAAAATCCATTAATTATCATTATCAAAGCTAAAATAGTAGCATAAACACAAATGATAATAAATATCATTTGGTTACTTTAATAAAAAACATCTTAAAAATCATCATGATTAAAATGATAAATTGGAGCTAGTGAAAATTGAATAAATGATGATACCAATAAGAGTTAGTATCATCATTAGATTTTTTATTGCTTGATAAACCAAATTAGCCAATTAAAAATGCATTTTATCAAATGGAATATCATATTGTGACGGCGCAAATTCAATGCCTTTTAATGATTTTATTGCAATTGCACGATTACGTTCGTAAGTTAAAGGAATGTATACCGCTTCGTTATGGAGCGTTTCAAATACATAACGATAAAGCGCTTGTCGCTCTTGTTCATCGGTGGAAATAAGCGCTTTGCTAATACTTGCATCAATTTTAGCCTTTTCTGCTAAGCCTTGTTGCGCCATATAGTCACCCCAGACAGGCAATTTCATTGCAGATAAAAAAGACTGCGGATCATAAGGTGTCCCCCAAGAAAGATCAAAAACCATGTCGAAATCAGCAGCTTTTTGACGATCGCGATACCCTTGCTCTTCTTCACCGTGAATATTCATTTTTAACCCCATCTCTTCAAATTCATTTTGCATGTATTGAGCAATGGTTTTTTGCGAGGCTGTGTTGCTATCATAGTAAAGAGTAATTTCGAACGGTTTCCCTTCTTTTTGACGATAATGCTCACCATCCACTTTAACCCAACCCGCTTTATCAAGTAATTGTGCTGCTAAGTTGGTATCATACTCATAAGGTTTTAACCCGATATTAGCATAAGGAATATTGGTTGCCATTAAGGTATCGGCTGGCGCTTCACTGCCATTAAAAATACCTTCTGAAATATCTTTTTTACTGATGATATGCTCAATGGCTCGGCGCACATTGGCATCGTTAAGTTGTGGTCTTGTTGTATTCATTAATATGATTCGGCTCGAAATTGGTTTCGACATTAATGTTTGAAACTTATCCATTTTAGTAAATCGTTCAAATGAATCGGCATCAACTACGTTTTTTCCGTAAATGAGATCAATTTCACCTTTTTCAAGCGCCATCAAACGACTTTGACCATCAGTAATCACTTTCATTGTGACCTTTTTAATTTGTGGTTTTGTGCCCCAGTAGTTAGGGTTTTCATTAAAAATAGCATACTGATCTTTTTTATGATCGCCTAAAATATAAGGACCTGTACCAATATAAGATTTAACACCATTTTTAGTTTCACCATCAATCATAGAATTTGGTGAAATAAAGCGCATTGGTCTTGTAACGGCAATTTCAATCAAGAATGGGTAGTAAGGTTCTGATAGGTTAACTTGTAAAGTATAATCATCTACGGCTTTGATTTCGGTAATTAGGCGTACCATTTCAAGCCAAGTATGGCGCACTTTATTTGACAGCACGGCATCCCAGTTTAGCTTTGCGCTATGGGCATCAAATTTAGCACCATCACTAAAAGTGACATCTTTTCTTAACTTAAACGTATACGTTTTACCGTTGTTAGTAATGGTCCAGCTTTCAGCCAGCCAAGGTGAAAAGGTACCATCTTCATTATAATGAATAAGTGACTCAAAAATCATATTTTGTGCCCACATTTCGCCAGAATAAAGGTGAGGATTTAAATCACGAATATCGCGTGAATTGGCAAAAGTAATATCATTTTTAGCAAAACAGTTAAGACTCATGGTTGTTAAAAGCAAAGCAATGAATAAACGTTTTATACAGCTAAAATTAAAATGCATACAAAATCCATTAATTATCATTATCAAAGCTAAAATAGTAGCATAAACACAAATGATAATAAATATCATTTGATTACTCTAACAAAAAAACATCTTAAAAATCATCATGATTAAAATAGTTAATTGAATGTGGGTTATCAAAGATAAGTATTCATGGCTTTTATGATTTGTAAAATATTAGTATCTTGCTATATTTTACATAACTATTTGATTTTTCCTAGATTGCACCATGACTGTTTTTTTATTGTTTACTGGTGCTTAAGTTATTATTTTATTATAATAAAATAATAACTTAAGGAATTAATACACAAATAGGAAAGAAACAATGCTAAAAAGTTACTTTTTATTATTCACTTTGTTATTTTGTATCCCAACCTGTTGGGCTGATGGTTTAACAAAAGAGCAGGCGGAAAATCTTGAACTTGCAGGGGTTAAGCTTGGAATAACCGAACCAGAACTGGTTGAATTACTCAAAAACAAATATCACCTTTCTGAAAATGACTTTACTGTTAATGAGCAGCAAATGGCATTACCGCCAACCAAAATAGATGGAAAAAGCATAACTACTTGCACAATCAAGATCTATGAAGTCGTTTTAAATACCAACCATCCTGAAGAAACGTTAACAATTCAACTTAAAGACGATATCACACATAATCCTCCACAAAAAATGGTGGTTTATAGTATTTATCATACCATGCCATATACAGTAGAAAGTGCGCAGAAGGTTTATAAGGAGTTAACCAAAAAATATGGTAAGGAAGAAACAACAAACTTTTTCGGAATAAAAGTCTGGCGTTACAACTCATACCATTTAGGCTTATCCCCAGAAACTGAGGGTAAATTCTATGTATCTATTCGAAGCAATGGACTATAACACAACTAGGAACTAAACAATGTTAAAAAAGTGCTTTTTATTATTCACTTTGTTATTTTGTATCCCAACTTGTTGGGCTGATGGTTTAACCAAAAAGCAGGCAGAAAATCTTGAGCTTGCAGGGGTTAAACTTGGAATAACCGAACCAGAACTAATTGAATTACTCAAAAATAAACATCATCTTTCTGAAAATGACTTTACTGTTAGTGAGTATCAAATGGCATTACCGCCAACCAAAATAGGCGAAAAATCAATAATCAAAGGCACAATCAAAAGCTATGAAATAACTTTAAATGCCAACAATCAAGACGAAAAATTAACAATTACACTTGAAGATGACTTAGAGCGTAACCCTATCCAAATGGTTGTGTTCAATGTTTATCAAAAAATGACATACACAGCAGAAACAGAACAGAAGGTTTATAAAGAATTAACCCAAAAATATGGTAAAGAAGAATATAAAAACATAGTAGGAAATAAAATATGGAGCTATAAACCATACTTTTTACATCTATCCCCAGAAACTGACGGTAAGTTTTATGTCACAATTTTGACCGATAAATATCGTAAGCAAAAAATAAAGTCGTAGTAAAAAATAGTTGTATAACCAGTTAATTTGGCTAAAAGACACCAAAAACTTTAATAGAGTTAATACCTATACTGACTAACTGTTACCTAAAATTTTTTTGTTTTTGTGAAGAATATGGCTAGATGTAGAGGTTTAAGTGTTGGCTACCACACGATTGAACAAGTTATTTTACTGTTCAATCGTGCTTTTGCTATATCAAGTTAACCAAAAAATTTTTTCACTTTGTCAAAAAAGCTTTTTTCCTTGGGACTGTGTTTAGCATTTTTATCGGCTTTGAAACTTTCGCCTAGCTCTTTGAGTAACTCTTTTTGTTTACTGGTTAAGTTCACTGGCGTTTCAACCACAACATGGCAATAAAGATCCCCAACGGCACTATTTCGTACGGATTTAACACCTTTTCCTCTTAGGCGGAACATTTTACCTGTTTGGGTTTCTGCTGGAATAGTCAAGCTAACTTTACCATTTAAGGTTGGCACTTCCACTTCACCACCAAGCGATGCCAATACGATGTTAATTGGAATTTCGCAATGTAAATTCGTGCCATCACGTTCAAAAATAGCATGCGGTTTCACTTGTACTTGTACACATAAATCACCTGCTGGCGCACCATTTAAACCGGCTCCCCCTTCACCAGAAAGTCGAATACGGTTACCTGTATCAACACCGGCTGGAATCGTGATAGAAAGTGTTTTAGTTTTTTCAACTCTTCCTTCACCATGACATTTTTTACATGGATTTTTTACAACTTTACCACGTCCATGACAAGTTGGACACTCTTGCTGTACTGCAAAAAAACCTTGTCGCATTTGAACAGCACCAGAGCCATGGCAAGTGTTACACGTTACAACATCAGAAGCCTTTTCTGTGCCTTGACCATGGCAAGTATTACACGTTACCCAAGTTGGGACCTTGAGTTCTTTTTCAACACCTGATGCGGCTTCTTCTAGTGTTAGTGTGATATTGTATTGTAAATCTGCACCTCGAGATGATGTTTGTCGCCCCCCCCCAAAGAAGTCACTGAATATGTCATCAAAGGCAGAACCACCACCAAATCCGCCAAATCCTCCAAATCCGCCTGCACCCGCACCATGACCTTGTTCAAAAGCGGCGTGGCCATATTGATCATAAGCCGCTTTCTTTTGTGGATCTGTTAAAATTTCATAAGCTTCTTTGACTTCTTTAAATTTTGCTTCGGCTTCGGCTTTATTATCCTGATTTTTGTCAGGGTGATATTTCATTGCTAGGCGCTTATAGGCTTTTTTTATCTCACTTTCACTGGCATTTTTGCTTACGCCTAATGTTTCATAATAATCTTTCTTCGCCATAATTAACCTTTATTTTTATCTCTTTTCATAAACAACTAAACGGGCTTGAGGTGACCTCGTGCCCGTTTAATGTGTTATATGTTTAACATTTGTTGAAATAACGCATTAAAAAACATACTAATTAATGATTATTTTTTATCTTCATCAACTTCTTTGAAGTCAGCATCAACAATGTCATCTTCTGCTGCTGTGCTTCCACCTGCAGATTGACCCGCACCTTGGCTTGCTTGAGCTTGTTGTTGTGCTAATTCAAGCAATTTTTTAGACGCTTCCATTAACGCATTAATTTTTGCTTCAATTTCGGCTTTGTCTTCACCACGAGCGGCAACCTCTAAAGCACTTACTGCATCTTCAATGGCTTTTTTGTCGTCAGCTGATAACTGATCACCTGCTTCAGTCACTTGTTTACGAGTTGAGTGAACAAGGTGGTCTGCTTGGTTACGAATTTGAGCTAGTTCTTCAAACTTACGGTCTGCATCAGCGTTAGCTTCCGCATCATTAACCATTTTTTGAATTTCTTCTTCACTTAAACCTGATGAAGCCTTAATAGTAATATTTTGTTCACGACCCGTGTTTTTGTCTTTCGCTGATACATGTAAGATACCATCAGCGTCAATATCGAAAGTCACTTCAATTTGTGGCATACCACGAGGTGCAGCTTGAATGCCATCTAGGTTGAATTGACCTAGCGATTTGTTATCACTGGCACGTTTACGTTCACCTTGTAATACGTGGATCGTTACCGCTGATTGGTTGTCTTCAGCTGTTGAGAACACTTGACTATGTTTTGTCGGGATAGTTGTGTTTTTCTCAATCAAGGCTGTCATAACACCACCCATGGTTTCAATACCTAATGATAATGGGGTTACATCAAGTAATAAAACATCTTTTACATCACCACCGAGTACACCACCTTGTACTGCTGCACCAACGGCAACGGCTTCGTCTGGGTTTACATCTTTACGTGGTTCTTTACCAAAGAAGTCAGCAACGGCTTTTTGTACCATTGGCATACGAGTTTGACCACCAACTAAGATAACATCTTTGATATCAGATACAGAAAGTCCAGCATCTTGTAATGCAGTTTTAACTGGGTCCATTGAGCGTTTTACTAAATCTTCAACTAAAGATTCTAGTTTAGCGCGAGTCACTTTAATATTAAGATGTTTTGGACCACTAGCATCAGCAGTGATATAAGGTAAATTAATATCAGTTTGTTGTGCTGATGATAATTCGATTTTCGCCTTTTCAGCTGCTTCTTTTAAGCGTTGCATTGCAAGTGGATCATTTTTCAAATCAAAGTTTTGTTCACGTTTAAATTCGTCAACTAAATAATTGATTAAGCGTGAGTCAAAATCTTCACCACCTAAGTGAGTATCACCATTTGTTGCGAGTACTTCAAATGTTTTTTCGCCATCAACATCATCTATTTCGATAATAGAAATATCAAATGTACCACCACCAAGGTCATACACAGCAATAGTGCGGTTACCCACATCTTTATCTAAACCATAAGCAAGTGCTGCAGCTGTTGGTTCGTTGATAATACGTTTAACTTCTAAACCCGCAATACGACCAGCATCTTTTGTTGCTTGACGTTGTGCATCGTTAAAGTAAGCAGGAACAGTAATAACCGCTTCAGTTACTGCTTCGCCAAGGTAATCCTCTGCTGTTTTTTTCATTTTCTTTAAAACTTCAGCTGAGATTTGTGGTGGAGCAATTTTTTGTCCTTTAACATCAACCCATGCATCGCCGTTGTCTGCTTTTACAATTTTATACGGCATAATACCAACATCACGTTGTACTTCAGCGTCTTCATAACGACGTCCAATTAAACGTTTAATTGCAAATAATGTGTTTTGTGGATTGGTTACTGCTTGACGTTTTGCTGGTTGACCAACTAAGATTTCACCGTCTTGTGTGTAAGCAATAATGGAAGGAGTTGTACGATCACCCTCTGCGTTTTCTAATACTTTTGCTTGACCGTTGTCCATTACAGCAACACATGAATTTGTTGTACCTAAATCAATACCAATAATTTTACCCATAATCTATTCTCCTCAAAACCTGTATTTTATTTCTTGTATATAGGTCTTAAATATTAATTTTCAAGCCCTTAAATTCCACAAGAAATGTTTTTGTTTTCACATAAATGGGAACGTTATTGTTAATATCAAGGGGAACAAAAAAATAATTTTTCTTAAATCTTGATTATAGCCCTTTCAACACTTATTATTGCCGCACTTTTTCATTATCAAAATTAATTTATAGGATCTTTATGGAACAAGCAAAACTTGCAAATCCAGGCCCTCTTGGTTTGATGGGATTTGGTATGACAACAATTTTATTAAATATTCATAATGCAGGATTTTTCCCGGTTATGACGGCGATTGCATCAATGGGTATTTTTTATGGTGGTCTTGCTCAAGTGATTGCAGGTATTCTAGAGTTTAGAAAAGGCAATACCTTTGGTACAACAGCATTTACCTCTTATGGTTTCTTTTGGATTGCGTTAGTGGGTATTTGGTATTTACCAACTTCACCGGCAACAGCACCAACTGATGCGACTTTTGTTGGTATTTTCCTTGCCTTATGGGGTATTTTTACTGGCTTTATGTTTATTGGTACGCTAAAAGGAAATCGTGCTTTACAATTTGTTTTTGCTAGTTTGACAGTGTTATTTGCTTTATTAGCTATTGGTAATATTTCTGGTAACCATGGTATTATCCATATCGCTGGTTTTGAAGGTATTATTTGTGGCGCAAGTGCTATTTATCTTGCCATGGCAGAAGTACTTAATGAACAATACGGACGTACTATTTTACCAATTGGTGCACCTAAAGGCGCTTCGCATTAATTTGTCTATCACATCTACCCCGCAAGCGGTAGATGTGATTATCCCCCTAAAACTACTTTTGATTTTTATCGGTATAATGCATCATTAGTGATCGACATACATCACGAAGTGATTGAGTATGCTTTTCGATTATTTCATCGGATAAATAGCTGTCCTTTGATGAATGGGCATTGTTAATAATAATTTTACCATCTTTATTAACATCACCTGATGTGATCATCATGTAATTTGGTAATTGAGTTTCTATTTTTCCTGTATAAAAAGTCTCACCTTCTATTTTTAGATTTGACTCTTGTGGTTTTAGAAAAATTAAATTATCGCCATTGCCAATGCTATCTATAAAAATAAATTTTTTGTCTTTCATTTTGTCGGAGTAGTTTTCCAACATTTTTAAACCATATTGACTACTGTTCCCACCATCATATAAAACAAAAGCTATTTTTTTCTTGTCTTTTTTATCGAGTTTATTGATTAAGTTAATAATAGTGATAATACTTGATGAATTACAAACAAAATTCTTTTGATTAGGAATGCCACTTTTAAACTTAAATACAAGAAAAAACAGCAAAACAGTTGAAATAACAGAGCAAATCCCAGAAATGCTGAAAAATCCTTGAGTACGAATATTTGGAAGAAAAACAAAATAATTTAATAAAATCGATGCAATAAATAAAAATATAATAGGTGCAATACTGATAAAGTAACTTAATTTATTAAATTGCCGCGTGAATGCGTATTTTTTTTGAAGATTAAAATGATTAATACCTGTATCGTAGTAAGTGCAGATAATTAATTCGGCTTTATTTAAATCACCAATATAAGCATTGTAGTAGTTTTCATACCGCCTTGTAGCTAATTTCAATTTGGCAAGTTTTGCATCAACCATATAGCCTAATTGACCAAGTTCTTTAGATATCACTCTTAAAAAAGCGATCTTTTCTTTAGAAGAAAACCGTTTGCCAAATATGACACAATATCGCAGTACAAGATCTTTAAGTATTTCCATTTTTAATAAACTATTTAAATATAAATTTTAACATAATATGGTTAATAGGTATTTATACAATCCAATTAACTATGAAGATAAAAAATAAGTTGATAGATTTAGACTAAAAACTATCAACTTAATAAATAATATTATTAGCCAAATTAGACTAATTAATAATCGTCTTCACTTTCAGATTTATTGGAATGTGTAATATTAGCAATAGCATCTTGAATATTTTCATGCCCTGCTTCAATACACTCTTTTGTTAACTCTTGTAATGATAGTGAGTCTCTGTTGCATACTGCATTAATTACCATTGGTAAGCTCATGCCAGTAATAACATGGACATTCATGCCTAGCTCATTCCATTGAGGCACACATCTCATTGATGCGTTATAAGGCGAAGCACCATAGAGATCGACAAAAATTAAAACACCATCACCAGAGTCTAACGATTTAGTACAATTAAATAAATCCGTTTTTAATTGGTTGATATCTTGCCCCGGGTTAAGTGCTAATGATTCAAATTTGTCTTGTTCTCCAACAATCATTGTTACACTATCTTTTATTCCTTCAGCCATCTTTCCATGGCTAATTAATAAAACACCTATCATATGTATCACCCTATACTATTACTATCCAAACATTTTGATTGCTTCATTTAATGTTACTTTTTTCAAAGAAGGCGTTGCCTGGAAGTAGATATCCATATTAGGGAAACTTTTTTGTAAATCGATTAATAAATCTAGTTGTTCTTTATTAATTGACACTTCTTTAATGATTGATGTTGCACCAGGAACTAGTGGTAACCCACCAATATTCAGGTTTGTTATTGGAACTCCCGCTTTAATAATTTTATACATTACTTCAATGTTCTTTGTAATTAAAATAACATTAAAATCATCATACTGGCGATCATTCCAATATCTTACCGCACCATCTTCTTTCAATACCCTAATTTTATGACCAGTGCTAGCACCAGCACCAAGAATAATGTTTTTCGTAAACTCATCATTTGCTGAGTAATCATCAGCTACAAATAAGGCATTAGCTCCTGCCGCTTTAGAAACATTTGTTGCAACTTGACCGTGAATAAGACGACTATCTACTCGAGCTAAAACAACTTTTCCCATAATTTAAAACCTCTGTTTTTTATATAATTATTTTATAAAATACCAATTGCAGCTAAAACACCAAGTATGGCTGTTAACCCAACTAATGCATTGGTTACTTTTAATCCTTTCTTTGAAAAATAAAAGTATAACCCCATAACAACAACAAGTGGTAACACACCTGGTAAAATTTTATCCAATGTATCTTGTATAACAAACTCTTTGCCTGATAAAGTAAATTTTAGACTTGATGATACTTTAATATAGCTAGCAGCTAAAATACCCATCATAAATAGACCTAAAATAGATAACCCTTCAATAAGCATTTGCATTTTATTGCCTACAACTTCGGCAGCAGCATTTCTACCTAATTTAAATCCTAGCTGTGCAAAATAATATCCCACAAAAAGTTGATATATTACAAAAGCAACAAAAGGAAATAATGCACCAATTGCTAATCCGTCTTGTGCCCAAGGAAGTGCAATCGCAATAAAAATATATTGTATAGTTCCAGAGTCAATTGCATCACCAATACCCGCTAATGCCCCCATTAACCCAGCTTTAGTATTATAAAGTACATCATCATCAATACTGATTGGTTTATTTTGATATACTTCATCGGCTCTAACTGATTCAAGTGAGGCCATAATTCCTGAAATTGTCCCACCGCCCCAAGTGATTTGAGTATTAAAAAACAATAAATGTCGTTGGTAAGCTGCCGCTAATTCACTTTTTGATTTATATAATTTTTTAAGAATAGGCATTAATCCCCACATCAATGATGCCGCAAGATATCGATCAAATGAGTGTGGGATTTCGTTAGCATAATACCATCGCAACCAAGCAAAAGTGATATCTTTTTTAGTAATGGTTTCTGGTTTTAAATCAATACTTTCTTGTACTATTTCTGTCATTATAAAATTCCTCTATCTAATTGATTAATTAAATCACTATAGATTAATAATCATCATCGTCTTGATTGTTATTATTTGAATTATTGTTAGGCTGATCCGCAGCTAAATTTACTGCTTCACTTTTCGCAAGAACAAAAATAAAGGCCACAATAGCACCCACAATCGCATACGTTACCATAGTTATATTAAGAGGTTTCGCCATCACTGCCATAAAATAAGCTAATAAGAAGAAAATGATGTAGCTCTTTTTACCAATAACGTAAATGGTTAATGCAATACCAACTGCGGCAAGCCCACCACCAATGACGTTAAGGATATGGAAAACAACACCACCTGCATTAGACTTAATAACATCAGCAATAATCGGTGCACCAAAATATAATGCTACAAACATAAACGGGACGAATAGAGCAAAACTACAAATTATTGGCAATATGATTATGGAAAAGGTTAACCCTGAACTATTTGCTTCTTTCGCATACTTTTCAGTTAATTTCATAATCATCGTGTTAAAGAAAAATCTTAGTTGATACAAATAAGATCCTAATAAACCAACCGGCACAGCAACTGCTACTGCGGCAGTTGGTTCCATTTTCCCAAGTAATGCAACAGGAACCGCGACTGCAGTCGCAATAGCTGGCTCCGATGGCATTTGGCCGCCTGGAGAAAAAACTCCCATATAAATCAATTGTATTGCTGCTGTTGTGATCATAGCATTTGGAATATCATTAAAAACAACACCAACAATTAAACCAGTCATCATTGGCGTGAACCTCAACGTTAATGTCGCTCCACCCAATCCTCGTGACATAACCATTGCAACCCATATGGAAATAATTGCTGCTTGAAGAAACGTTACATGCATTTCTTGCATATATAAACCCCTTAATGTTTTTATTATTAATCAAAAAGTTAAAATAAACTATTAAGAAACTACTGATTGTAGTTCTAAATTATTAACAAATTTTTCTACATCTTGTACACATTTTTCACCCATACCTTGCAAACATTCAATTGCATAAGCAGATGTGTGAGGAGTAACAAGCACTTTAGGATGCTGAACTAAAGGATGATCGTTGTATGAAGGTTCAACATACATTACATCAGTTGCATGACCAGCAACAATACCACTATCAAGTGCATTTAGTAATGCGTTTTCATCAATCAATTCAGCTCGTGCAGTATTAGTAATATAAACACCTTTTTTCATTAAAGAAAATTGAGATTCTTTTAAAATATGATAGCTAGTTTCATTCAATGATGCATTTAAAGAGATGATGTCAGCGTTTTGAAGTAAATAATCTAATTCAACAATTTCGATATTATTTTTATTTGCCCATTCTTTGTTTACTTTAGGATCAACGACAAGTAATCGAGCATTAAAACCATGTTTGAATATTTCTGCTACCCGACTACCAATGTTACCGCATCCAATAACACCAACAACTTTACCCGTAACATTAACACCTAAAAAAGAGGCTCTTTTTTTCCATTCATTTTCTTTAACCGCAGCCTGAGATTGGACTGTTTGTCTAATTAATGCCAATAAATTTGTTACTGCATTTTCAGCAACCGCATCACGTTCAACTAAAGGAGGTACAATAGTAACAATCGTACCATGCTGTTTAGCAGCAACTACATCAACATTATTAAAACCTATGCCATGACGAGAAAGTAAAAATAACGGATCTTTTTTATTATCAAAAAAATCTTTATTAAAAAATGGCCTAACACTTGCAATAAAAATATTGAACCCTTGCAATGCTTCAGCTAATTCCTTTCCAGAAATATTATTTTCAAAGGTAAAATGTTTCACTTCACCTATTTTTTCTAATCGCTCTAAATGATTAGGAAAATATTTTCCAAAACTACTTGAGTTGATTATTGCAATTTTATAGTTTTTCACTCAATGCTCCTAGTTAATAAATAACCACTCTTACAATTATATTTATTAGTAAATAAATATCGTTTTATTTCCATCCAGCTATTATGTGACTGGTAACATTTAGTATAGTTTATTAAATTTTAAAAAAAGTGAATTTAGATCACATATTTAATAAAAAATTTTCTATTAAATAATTCAATAAATGATTAGCTTGTTGCATCAAAAAACAAATGATTTGTATCGATTAAACTCAGATTTAGTATTTGAAAATGATTTTCTTACTTAAAAAAAAAGGGCATATAGCCCTTTTTATAAATTTGAATGGATAAGATTATTTTGAATTTAATCTTTTATTTTTTATAAGCATCATTATGCACACCTACTGCCGCACGTCCAGATGGGTCATTTAGGTTTTTGAACGATTCATCCCATTCAATTGCTTTAGCGGTAGAACAAGCAACAGTTGGACCACCCGGAACACAATGTGCAGCACTTTCGACAGGGAATAATTCGTCAAAAATTTCACGATACATATAGGCTTCTTTTGATGTTGGCGTATTGTATGGGAAGCGGAATTTGGCGTTTTCTAATTGTTGGTCGGTAATTTTACTTTCCGCAATCTCTTTTAATGTATCAATCCAGCTGTAACCCACACCATCAGAAAATTGCTCTTTTTGACGCCAAACAACTGATGCAGGTAAGTAAGATTCAAATGCTTCACGAACAATATGCTTTTCCATTTTGCCATTGCTGCCACACATTTTATCTTTTGGATTAATACGCATAGCAACATCTAGGAATTTTTTATCAAGGAATGGAACTCGAGCTTCCACACCCCATGCCGCCATCGCTTTATTTGCACGCGCACAATCATACATATGTAACGCTGCTAATTTGCGTACAGTTTCTTCATGGAATTCCTTGGCATTTGGGGCTTTATGGAAATAGAGGTAGCCACCAAACACTTCGTCAGCACCCTCACCAGAAAGCACCATTTTAATACCCATCGCTTTAATCTTACGAGCCATTAAATACATTGGTGTTGAAGCCCTGATGGTGGTGACATCATAAGTTTCAATGAAATAAATCACATCACGAATTGCATCAATACCTTCTTGAATGGTAAAGTTAATTTCGTGATGAACTGTACCTAGATGATCGGCGACCGCTTGCGCAGCTTTAAGATCAGGTGCACCTTTTAAACCGACAGCAAACGAATGCAACTGTGGCCACCATGCTTCTGATTTTTCATGATCTTCAACACGGCGCGCTGAGAATTTTTTAGTAATGGCTGAAATAACCGAAGAATCAAGGCCACCGGATAATAAAACGCCATAAGGCACGTCAGACATTAAATGACTTTTTACTGACTCTTCTAACGCAACGCGAAGCTCATTGATATCAGTTTTGTTATCTTTAACGTTGTCATAATCCATCCAGTCACGTTTGTAGTAGGTTTTGATTTCACCTTCAGTACTAGATAGGTAACACCCAGGAGGGAATGCCTCAATTGTTTTACAAACAGGGACTAAAGCTTTCATTTCAGATGCAACATAAAATGTGCCGTTTTCATCATGACCAGTATACATTGGAATAATACCAATATGGTCACGACCAATAAAATAGGTACCTTTGTTGATATCATAAAGGATAAATGCAAACATACCTTGTAATTCATCAAGACAGTCTATACCCTTTTCTTGATATAAAGCTAGAATCACTTCACAGTCAGATCCTGTTTGAAATTCATAACGATCTTTGTACTGATTTCGGAGTTCTTGATGATTATAAATTTCGCCATTTACTGCTAAAACTAATGTTTTATCTTTATTATAAAGCGGCTGAGATCCTGTATTAACATCTACAATTGATAAACGTTCATGAGCAAGAATAGCTTTATCAGAAGCAAAAATACCAGACCAATCAGGACCACGATGGCGTTGTAGGCATGATAGCTCTAATGCTTTTGTTCGTAGTTGTTCTGGATCTGATTTAATATCAAGAATACCTAAAATCGAACACATTGATTTTCTCCATTTTAAATCGCATAAGCGATACTGTTACAAGTAAAAACTAATTAGATAAAAATTTCATACCATTTTTTATTTTTATTCAATCTAAAAAATATTATGAATAAATATTTAAACAAACAGCATACACATTATTAATACACAATAAAAGCGTTAATTATTTTTTTAACCATTGACCTTGTCGCTTGATATATTGCCCTGTTGGGGTCTTTTCTTGCGCTTTAGTGCCTGCTTTTTTTTCTACTTCACTTAAAGGAACATTACTTTCGACTGATACTTTTTGATACTGTTCTTTACGGGCCTGATTAATAAGCTGTGCAATTTCGGTAGCATTACCTTCGTTTTTTACTACACCTAAATAGCCATCAGCTTGTTCACCAACAATACCTTGCGCTTTAGCTTGGCTTAATGAACCCATCGCTTGTTCTAGATTTAATGCAAATGCAGAAAAGGATAAAACAGTTGATAATAATGCTATTATTGCTTTTTTAGAGACAGTCATAATAAACTCCTTAATAAGTACATCATATTTTATTAATTTAAATATGAATAACAAAAATTTTTAATACCGAGTATTTTGTGTTACACAATCAAACCGATCAATCTAATATAATCCTGATTTATTGATGATATTATCTAACGCTTTATCAACCTTAATATTAATTTCATGGTCTATTTTAACATTCAAATTGATATTAATCGGTTCGCTCGGTGCTTGAACTTTGACAGTAGGTGAACATCCAAGTAACGTTCCTACTAATACCATCATTACCATAACATTTCGTACCATAAAATAACCTCTTATTTTGAAGATTTCCTTTTTAAATGTGCTTCAATACGTTTACGAATAGGTTCACTAACTTGATCAGATAGCTGTAAACTCATAAGTAATTTAGTGATATTTTCTTCAAGATTGATATTTAAATTAACTGCTTTGCCATTTTCAACATCTAAATTGCTTCCTTGAATATTTAATCCTAGTTTGGCAATGTCATTGGCATAATCGACAGTTCCTGATAGTTTAGTATAATGAAAATTTTTAATAATATCAGCGAGTATTTTCATGTTTGGGTTACTTTGTACGTAACTTTTAAGCGCTGAGTTTTCAAATTGTAAATATCCATCTTGAGTGGTAGTTAATTGACCTTTTTTTATAACCGGCTCAATGATTGTGCCACCTTTTTTCTTATTAGCCAATAATGTAATCGGTAAATTACCATCGATCGCGCCACTGCCTGCTAACCCTTCTGCTGGATATTGAGTAAAAATATCTTTTAATTGTATCTGTTTTATCTTTAAATTTAATTGTTGAGGTAATTTCGCCAAATTCAACTTGCTTTTATCAAGAAAAATAAGACCAGAAAAAATACTCGCTTGGGCTTTAGTCCAGCTAATGATTCCTTTATCGGGGGCATTAATTGAAGCAAAATACTCCCCAGCTAATTTGATCTTTTCAAGAGATAACCCCATGTTGACTTCTTGTATATTCAACGCTGGACTCGAAATAGTAAACTGATTATTCTTCACAACAAAATTAATATTACCTGTCGCAGATTTTATTTCGCTGGTTTTATAAATACCATTGAGTTTATTAATAACAAGCTGTGTTGTGGCAGATAATTGATTGTTGTCAAATGGAATGGCTGATTCAACTTGAAAGGTTAAATTCCCAGATGAATTAACTAAGATAAGATCATCAGAAAAATTCGCTTTAGCTAAACTAATAGAGGCATTATCTAAACTGGATAAACTTAACCGTTTACGGTTAATCCAACCACTGAAAGGTAAATTTAATTGCCCATTTTCAATACCAAATTGGTTTACCGTTGTGGTAAAAAGTCCATTGTGTATATCAATACGTGGCTCTGTTGTATTAACAGTTGTATTAACTGTCGTATTAAATTGTAAATTAGCCGACAGTTTTGCAACATATTGGCTATTAGTTGACATGACCAACTGTATTACATCTTGTTGTTTGGTGATATCAATTTTTACGTTAAATTGCTCGTTATTTTGTGTATAAAATTTTAACGAATCAACATGAATTTTTGATGGTAACCAGTAAAGTATCGTCGAAATGGATGACGCATCATCACCAGCTTGGTTAACGTCCTGATTAAGGTTTTGATCAAGCGTTTCAGCCACTTCTTTTTGAGTAGTATCTATGACTGTTTTATCGTCTGATTGCCAGTAAATATCCAGTTCATCGGCCGATAACAGTGACAATGAAATCAGTAAATTTTTTGCTGTTAGTGAGTATTGCGATGGTTGAGAGACAGTTATTTCATCAATAGATAAGCCATCAAAGCTCACACTGATACCATGCCAATCTGTCGATAGATGATATTTATCCTTAAATGATAGCCAATATTGCCATACACATAAGCTCAATAACATAATGAGGAGTACAATACTGAGTAAAATCCAATAGCGTTTTTTTAAGCGAGCCATATCTAAACTCTCAACTAAGCAAAGGACGGGTATTGCCGGATTACTGTATTATCCGGCAATAAAATGACACTGCTCTTATTATGCTTGTTCTCGTTGGGCAATATAAGCTAGTGCTTTATCAATTCGAGCAAGTGTGCGGGCTTTACCAACTGCAAAAACAGTAGCATCAACCGATGGAGACTGTCCGATACCAGTTACCGCAACACGCAATGGCATTCCTATTTTGCCCATACCAATATTAAGCTCGGCTGCTGTTGCCTCAATAGCATGGTGAATTTTATCAATTTGCCAATCAAAATGAGCAATAGCTTCAATTTTTGCTCTAATTGTTTCTAATGGCTCTTTGGCAACTGGGCGTAAATGTTTTTTAGCTGCATCGGCGTCAAAATCATCAAAATCTTGATAGCAATAAGAACATGATTCGGCTATCTCTTTAAGCGTTTTACAACGCTCACCAAATAACTTAATGATAGTAATCAGATCTGGACCTTTTGCTAAATCATAACCTTGCTGATTCATGTGCCAAACTAAATGTTGAGCCACATAATCTGCATCTAAATGATTAATATAATGGTGATTTAACCAAAGTAGTTTTTCAGTATTAAAGGCACTTGCTGATTTACTCACGGCATCTAATGAAAAATAGCTAATCATTTCAGGAACAGAAAATATTTCTTGATCACCATGAGACCATCCTAAACGAACCAAATAATTAAGCAATGCTTCAGGTAAATAACCATCATCACGGTATTGCATTACACTAACCGCCCCATGACGTTTAGATAATTTTTGCCCATCATCACCTAAAATCATTGATACATGTCCATATTCAGGCAATGGTGCACCTAAGGCTTTTAAGATATTAATTTGACGAGGTGTATTATTAATATGATCCTCGCCACGAATTACATGAGTAATTTCCATATCCCAATCATCGACAACAACGCAAAAATTATAAGTTGGCGAACCATCAGTACGACGAATGATAAGATCATCAAGCTCTTTATTAGCGATTTCAATCGACCCACGAATTAAATCATTGAAAATCACAACACCATCAATTGGATTAGCAAACCGTACAACATGAGGCTCATTATGTGAGTGCTGTTTTTGTACAGCATCACAACGACAATGCCCATCGTAACGAGATTTTTCTCCTTTTGCCATTTGTTCTTCACGCAATTTTTCAAGACGATCTTTAGAACAGTAACAACGATAAGCAGAACCTTTAGCTAACATTTCATCAATGACTTGGTTATAGCGATCGAAACGTTTAGTTTGATAATAAGGTCCTTCATCCCATGATAATTTTAACCAATTCATCCCTTCCATGATTGCCTCAATTGCTTCAGGCGTTGAACGTTCAAGATCAGTATCTTCAATGCGAAGTACAAACGAGCCTTTTGCATGACGAGTATATAACCAAGAATAAAGTGCAGTTCGTGCACCGCCTACATGCAAATAGCCAGTTGGACTAGGCGCAAAACGGGTTTTAATTTTCATGAAATAATCCTAATAAAAGCAGAAACGAGGCTGATACCGCAAAGCAGTGATTTGCGCTCTTTTTTAATTCGACAATATTAATCAACAGAATAACATTTTGATATTCATTCATTTTAGTTGCTTATTCTAACATGCCTAAAGGTTTCGGCAATAGTTGGATTCATGTTAGAAAGTTAATATATAATTTGTAAAAAAATTCAGAAAAGTATGTATTTAAATAGAAAATCAGCCTTGAGTTATTGTTTAAGGCTGATTTATTTAGTACTGTTTTAGTATGATTAATGGGCTTCATCCCAATTATTACCCACCCCGACATCCACTTTTAATGGTACAGATAGTTGATAACAATTTTCCATGATTGATTTAATTTTAGTGCAATACTGCTCAATAAGTTCTTCTTTCACTTCAAAGACTAGTTCATCGTGAACTTGCATAACCATTCTAATATGACCAACAGGTAAGCTTTTTATCCATTGGCTTACTTTAATCATCGCTGTTTTAATAATATCAGCGGCCGTACCTTGCATTGGTGCATTAATTGCTGCTCGCTCAGCACCTCGACGCTCAAGACCATTGGTTGAGGTGATTTTTGATAAATATAAACGACGCCCAGATAAGGTTTCAACATAACCTTGCTCAGCAGCCAGCTGACGAGTCTCTTCCATATATTGTTGAACACCGGGATAACGTTCAAAATAACGATCGATATAAAACCGTGCTTCTTTACGAGGCACATTAATTTGTTTAGATAAACCAAAAGCACTCATTCCATAAATCAAACCAAAATTGACGGCTTTAGCTCGTCTTCGCTCTTCTGAAGTAATTTCAGATTCAGGTTTATCGAAAATTTCGCTAGCGGTTACACGGTGAATATCTTTGTCGTTGGCAAAAGCGTTAAGCAAGCTTTTATCTTTTGATAGATGCGCCATAATACGCAATTCAATTTGTGAATAGTCGGCCGAAATAATCTTATAGCCTTTTGGCGCAATAAATGCCTGTCGAATTCGACGTCCTTCTTCGTTACGGACTGGGATATGTTGTAAATTTGGTTCATTTGACGATAATCGCCCTGTTACCGTACCAATTTGGTTGTAATTAGTGTGGATCCGATGATCAACAGGACTAATCATCAGTGGTAATTTATCTGTATAAGTATTTTTTAACTTAGCTAAACCACGATAAAATAAAATCATACGAGGAAGTTCGTATTGATTAGCCAGTTCACTCAAAACGTCTTCACTAGTTGAAGGCTCACCTTTTGGTGTCTTTTTTAACACTGGTAGCTGGTGTTTATCAAACAAAATAGCTCGAATCTGTTTAGGCGAATCTGGATTAAATTTTTCGCCAGCCAAAACATACAGCATTTCTTTGATTTCTTTTATTTTTTTTGCAAGCTCGATTGAATGTTTATTCAATATACCAGAATCAACTAAAACCCCCACTCTTTCCATTTCTGCAATCACGATAACTAATGGCATTTCAATATCAGTAAATAGATTTTTTATTTTTTGATCTTTTCCAACTTCTTCCCATAATTTATTATGTAATTGTAAAGTAATATCTGCATCTTCGGCTGCATACTGTGTTGCTTTTTCCACTTCAATGGTATCGATAGTAACGTGCACTTTATCTGATTGGGTTAGTTCGTCATAAGTAATAGTTTTGTAGTTCAAATAACGATTTGCTAAACTATCCATATCATGACGTTCAGTACTATTTAATACATAAGACTCAATCATAGTATCAAACGAAATCCCTTGTACTGTTATTCCATAATTTGCTAAAACGCTGTAATCAAACTTAGCATTTTGAGCAATTTTTTTGATTTCAGGATTTTCAAATACTGGTTTTAATTTAGCTAACACCTCATTGACTGGTAACTGCTTTGGTGCGCCTAAATATTGGTGAGAAAGAGGAATATAAACCGCTTGATTAGGTTGAACACTTAATGAAATTCCTACTAATCTAGCATGTACATGATCAATGTTATCGGTTTCTGTATCAAAAGCAAATTGTTTACTTTTTTCTAAAATTTTAACCCATTTGTTTAGCTGTTTATTGGATAATATACACTGATAATCTTTTTTTTCTGAAGATGTAGACTGTTGTTCTATAGCCAAAAGCCAACTATCATCAATATTAATGGGTATATTTTTTTGTTGTTTTAAAAAAGTACCTGCAATGAGTTCTTTTTGCCAACGGTGGAAGCCATAATAACCAAATAACTCAATCAGCGCTTTAGCATCAACATCCCCCAACAATAATTGTTCATTAGTAAAATCTAATTTAACATCAGTTTTTATCGTCGCCAGAAGATAAGAAAGCTCAACTAGCTTTTGATTATCAATGAATTTTTGTTTTAATGATTTCGCTCCTCGGATTGATAATTTTCCAATATCATCTAATCGATTATAAATATCTTTTAAACCCTCAAAATTGGCTAATAAATTTTGTGCGGTTTTTTCACCTACCCCAGGAATACCCGGAATATTATCTGATGCATCCCCTCTTAATGCTAAATAATCAATAATTTTTTCAGGTGGCACACCAAATTTCTCGATTACGCCTTGCGAATCGAGAAGCGTATCAGTCATTGTGTTAATAAGAGTAATTTTTTCACTGACTAACTGCGCCATATCTTTATCACCGGTGCTAATCAATACATCAAGATTTTCCTTTTCTGCTTGTCTAGCTAATGTCCCAATTACATCATCAGCCTCAACGCCTTCAATGCAAAGTAGCGGTAAGCCCATAGCTTTTAAAATAGCATGAATGGGTTCAATTTGTGGGCGAAGGTTTTCAGGCATTGCCTCTCGCGTTGCTTTGTATTCTGGATAAATCTCGTTACGAAAAGATCCACCTTTGGCATCAAAAACCACAGCAACATGTGAAGGATTGTATTGATTAATTAAACTGCGAATCATATTAGTCACACCAAAAATAGCCCCTGTTGGTTCACCTTTGGTATTAGTTAACGGCGGACAAGCAAAAAAAGCACGGTAAAGATAAGAAGATCCATCAATTAAGATAATCGGCGTTTTGTTTGACATCATAGTTACTCAATCATTATTCAACACGATGACGTACAGTATAACCTAATTAGCCATAATATTCTTATCATCACTAATAATATAGTGTAAAGAAGTTTCAAGTTACGATATGTTTCAATATAAGACGAACAGTAAAAAACTGTATATTGCTTTACAACTGTTATATAATATTTCATCAATTTTCGTCTGAGTATTTAATAATGACCGAATTAAGTCTTGCCGCGCAAAAAGTTAAAGAAGCACTCGCTGCTAAAAACCTTGAAACCCCATCCTGTCGTTTAGCAATGGATAATCACGAGCGTAAAAGTAAAATTGAAGCTCATTTTCGTGAAATTATGAAGCTCATGGAACTTGATTTGACTGATGACAGCTTGGCTGAGACCCCGCACCGAGTATCAAAAATGTATGTCGATGAGATCTTTTCTGGTCTTTATTATGAAAATTTCCCCAAAATCACGTTAATCGAAAACAAAATGCAAGTAGACGAAATGATAACCGTTCGAGACATTACTTTAACCAGTGTTTGTGAGCATCATTTTGTCACTATCGATGGCAAAGCAACGGTTTCTTATATTCCGAAAGATAAAGTGATAGGATTATCTAAAATCAATCGTATTGTTGAGTTCTTTTCACAACGACCACAAGTACAAGAAAGGTTAACTCAGCAAATTTTAGTTGCCCTACAAACTTTACTCGGAACGGTTAATGTTGCCGTTTCAATTGACGCAACCCACTATTGCGTAAAAGCAAGAGGTATTAAAGACTCAAGTAGCATGACAACAACAACAGCCTTGGGCGGTGGATTTAAAACCAACCCTAGCACAAGACAAGAGTTTTTACGTGCTTTAAACCATTATTAGTTATTTGATATTAGCCGCACGGCAAGCCCAGTACGACCACTTTGGTTTTAGCTATCACGAAAACAAAATATTTAGCGCAAAAAAGCTGTTTTATATTGCGTGCATCTTCAAGAAAGATTGGTATAATTCTTGGCTATTTAGTATAAATAACATTGTTTTCATGAAGATTATCCGCGGTATAGCAAATTTTAAAAATCAGTTTTCTCAATGTGTTTTAACATTGGGGAATTTTGATGGTGTGCATTTAGGGCACCAACAACTGATCAACCATCTAATTAAACAAGGTAAAAATCTAAATTTACCAACGGTAGTAATGCTATTTGAACCGCAACCATTAGAGTTTTTTACCCCTGATAATGCACCATCACGACTAACGTCATTTCAAGAAAAAGTCATTTTTATTGAAAAATTAGGTATCGACTACATTATTGTAATTCCGTTTACCCAAACTTTTGCCAATATGCCTGCAGACAGTTTTATCCAAGATTGGTTAATTAACAAACTGCAAGCTAAATATATTGTTATTGGCGATGATTTTCGATTTGGATTTAAACGGCAAGGAGATATTAATCTGCTACAGCGATATGCGCATAATAACGGATTTGCCGTTGAAAGCATGCCGACATTTGTTTGGAATAACTTACGAATTAGTAGCACAGCCGTACGCCAAGCACTATTAAATAACGACTTTGAATTAGCACATTGTCTTTTAGGACGAAATTATACAATTCAAGGCCGAGTAGTACATGGTAATGCTTTAGCAAGGCAATTGGGATTTCCAACCGCTAACATCCACTTACATCGCAAAAAACCGGCATTACAAGGTGTCTATTTTGTTAAAGTTAAAAATATCTGTAATAATCAACATTATCACGGCATTGCTAACATTGGCATAAGACCAACTATTCATGGAAAAACAGCCATTTTAGAAGTGAATCTATTTGACTTTTCGGGCGATATTTATGGACAATATTTAGACGTAAAATTCGTGCAAAAATTACGCGACGAAAAAAAATTTAATTCATTAGCCGATTTAAAGCAACAAATTGCACGAGATGTTTGCACTGCGAAAAAGATCAGTGCACAATTAACTAATTAAAAAGTAGTATCAACAAAATTAACTGGAATAAATCAGCATGACAGACTATAAAAACACATTGAATTTACCGGAAACTGGATTCCCGATGCGAGGTGACCTTGCTAAACGTGAACCGGCTATGTTGCAACACTGGTACGATAAAGCGCTTTATCAAAAGATCCGACAAGTGAAAAAAGGCAAAAAAGCCTTTATTTTGCATGATGGTCCTCCTTATGCAAACGGAAAACTTCATATAGGTCATGCAGTTAATAAAATAATCAAAGATATTATTATCAAATCAAAAAGCTTAAGTGGTTATGATTCCCCGTATATTCCAGGATGGGATTGTCATGGTTTACCTATTGAGCAAAAAGTAGAAGAGCAAGTTGGTAAACCAGGCGTAAAAGTAACACCTGCTGAGTTTCGTCAAATCTGCCGCGATTATGCAGCTTCACAAGTTGAACTACAAAAAGCTGATTTTATTCGCATGGGTGTGCTTGGTGATTGGCAAAACCCTTACCTTACAATGAATTATGATACCGAAGCCAATATTATTCGCGCTTTAGGTAAAGTGATTAAAAATGGCCACTTAGTGAAAGGTGCTAAACCTGTCTATTGGTGTACCGATTGTATGTCATCATTGGCCGAAGCCGAAGTGGAATATTATGACAAATCATCGCCAGCCATTGATGTGAAATTTAAAGCGGTTGACAATCAAGCCGTAGCTAGCAAATTTGGTATCACAACAAACTTAACTATTTATGCCGTTATTTGGACAACAACCCCTTGGACATTACCTGCTAGCCGAGGGATTGCTTTAAATGCTGATTTTGAATATCAATTAGTTCAAATCAATGATAAAGAGTGCTTAATTTTAGCTGCTGATTTAGTTGAAGCAGTAATGAAACGTGCAAATATCAGTGATTGGAAAATCTTAGGCAGTTGCCAAGGTGATGCGCTTGAATTATTACGCTTCAAACACCCATTCCTTGATTTTGATGAACCTATTGTACTTGGCGATCACGTCACAATTGATGCGGGTACTGGTGCAGTGCACACCGCACCGGGGCATGGTACGGAAGACTTTATGGTAGGTCAAAAATATGGGTTAGAAGTCGCAAATCCAGTTGGTGGTAATGGTTGCTACTTGCCGGGAACTGGCGCAGGGTTAGATGGTCTATTTGTATTCAAAGCCAATAAAGTGGTAGTTGAAATACTAAAAGAACATAACGCATTACTACACTTTGAAAATATCGAACACAGTTATCCATGTTGTTGGCGACATAAAACACCCGTGATTTATCGTGCAACACCACAATGGTTTATCAGCATGGATAAACAAGGTTTAAGGACGCAATCATTAAAAGAGATTAAACAAGTTCGATGGATCCCTGATTGGGGACAAGCTCGAATTGAAACCATGGTAGCAAATCGCCCTGATTGGTGTATTTCTCGACAACGCACATGGGGCGTTCCGATGACGCTATTTGTCCATAAAGAGACCGAAGAACTACACCCAAATACGCTAGAACTAGTTGAAAAAGTTGCTAAATTAGTGGAGCAAAAAGGTATTCAAGCGTGGTGGGATGCCGATATAAAAGATCTGCTTGGTTCTGATGCTGAAAATTATCGCAAAGTACCTGACACGCTAGATGTTTGGTTTGATTCGGGATCGACATTTTCATCAGTGGTTCGTGTTCGACCTGAATTTGAAGGACACGAAGCTGACATGTACTTAGAAGGATCAGATCAACACCGCGGTTGGTTTATGTCGTCATTAATGTTATCAACAGCAATTGATAACAAAGCACCTTACAAACAAGTGTTAACTCACGGTTTTGTTGTCGATGGACAAGGGCGTAAGATGTCAAAATCGCTGGGAAATATCGTTACTCCACAGGATGTAATGAATAAACTTGGTGCTGATATTTTACGTTTATGGATTGCCTCAACAGACTATTCTGGCGAAATGAACTATTCTGATGAAATCATCAAACGTTCAGCCGATAGTTATCGTCGTATTCGTAATACTGCACGCTTTTTGCTAGCAAATTTAAATGGCTTTGATCCTGTTAAAGATATGGTAAAACCAGAAGATATGGTTGTCCTTGATCGCTGGGCGGTTAGTATGGCAAAAGAAGCACAAGAGCAAATCGTTCAAGCTTATGAAAATTATGATTTCCATAAAGTCGTACAACGTATTATGCAATTTTGCTCAATCGAAATGGGATCGTTCTATTTAGATATCATTAAAGATCGCCAATACACAGCAAAAAGCGATAGTATCGCACGTCACAGTTGTCAAACAGCGTTATACCATATTGCACAGGCATTAGTTCGTTGGATTGCACCTATTTTATCATTTACTGCCGATGAAATTTGGCAATATCTACCTAATTCACAAAAATCAGAATTTGTGTTTGAAGACGAATGGTATGGCTCACTATTTACATTGTCAGATAGCGAAGCATTAAATAGCGAATATTGGTCACAAATTTTGGCGATTCGAAGTGAAGTAAATAAAGTCCTAGAACAAGGGCGTAATGATAAAGTGATCGGTGGTGCGCTTGAAGCAGCTATTACGCTTTATGCTGATGAAGCGATTACTACCGCATTAACTAAATTAGAAAACGAATTACGTTTTGTTTTACTCACCTCACAAGCGAGTGTAAAACCGTTACAAACCGCGCCAGAAAATGCCGTACAAAGTGATATTCAAGGTCTTAAAATTGAGCTAGCAAAAGCGCAAGGCGATAAATGTCCTCGTTGCTGGCACTATACAACAGACAATGAACCAACAACGCATTTATGTAAACGTTGTGAACAAAACATTCACGGCAATGGCGAAGTTAGACATTTTGCATAATAAAAATCAAACAAATAATAGCGCTAAAATTTAGCGCTATAAAAAATATTCCCACTTTCCGCCGGCAATTTGTCGGCGGAAATATAATAATGAGCACGAACTTATATGAAAAAAGATCATGGACTTTATTGGTTATCATTAGCAATGGTTGTTTTTGTTATAGATATTGCAAGTAAATTTTGGATCATAAATAACTTCTTTCTATTTGAATCAGTAAACCTTTTACCTTTCTTCTCAATTACTTATGTGCGTAATATTGGCGCAGCTTTTAGCATCTTTGAAGGGCAACGTACAATGCTTGCCATTCTTGCCTTGATTATCAGCGCAGTAATTTTGCATATGTTATACCGAAATACTCGCCAACAAAAATTAGAGAATTTTTCTTTATCACTCATTCTAGGTGGCGCATTGGGTAATTTATTTGACCGCCTTTACCATGGATTTGTTATTGACTTCCTTGATGTTAATTTTGGTGATTGGCACTATCCAACCTTTAATATCGCTGACTGTGCTATTTGTGTAGGTATTGGATTATTTATTCTCTGTAGCTATAAAAAATCCAAAAAGGCGGCGGCATAGCATGCAAATTATTTTGGCCAATCCGCGTGGTTTTTGCGCAGGTGTTGATCGTGCTATTACCATTGTTGAACGTGCACTAGAACTTTTTGGTGCACCCGTTTATGTACGCCATGAAGTTGTTCATAATCGCTACGTCGTCAATCGATTAAAACAACTTGGGGCCATTTTTATTGAAGATATAAAAGAAGTCCCAGACAATACTATTTTAATCTTTTCCGCCCACGGAGTATCAAAAGCAGTTCGAGAAGAAGCAAAACAACGCCAACTGCGTGTGTTTGATGCCACTTGTCCATTAGTTACTAAGGTCCATATGGAAGTTGCTCGTTCAAGTTATCGTGGTGAAGAAGTCATCTTAATTGGTCATGCAGGCCATATCGAAGTCGATGGCACGATGGGGCAATATAACAACCCTGAAGGTGGTATCTATTTAATTGAATCTATTGACGATGTAAAAAAACTACAAATAAAAAACGAAAATCACCTCTGTTTTACCACTCAAACCACGTTATCAGTTGATGATACAGCCGAAATTATTGCTGCTTTAAAAGAACGCTTTCCCAATATACGTAGCCCTCGTAAAAACGACATCTGCTATGCCACAACGAATCGTCAACAAGCGGTAAAACAATTATCAGCGCAAGCCGATGTTGTATTAGTGGTAGGATCTAAAAACTCATCAAATTCAAATCGATTAGCTGAACTCGCAAGACGCAACAGCAAACAGGCTTACTTGATTGATTTTGCTTCAGACATTGATCATAATTGGTTAACTAACGCTAGAACAATAGGCGTCACAGCAGGGGCTTCTGCTCCGGATATTTTAGTGCAAGACGTGATCGAACACTTAAAAAATTTGGGTTGCACCTCGTTAATCGAAACGGATGGGATTTTAGAAAACATTACCTTTGAAATTCCAAAAGAATTACGTATTGACGTTAAATCAAACTAAGCTAAAAAGAACGTTTAAGTAATTCAGATTTTGCCAGTAGCTGATCTGGCGTTTCTATATGTTCAGGATCAGCAATAATCGCATTTTGAATTGGACAAACACGCTGACAAGTCGAATGATCATAATAACCCACACATTCGGTACATTTATTGGGATCAATTTCGTATGTATCAAACCCCATTGAAATAGCCTCATTTGGGCATTCTGGTTCACACATATCACAATTAATACATTTATTGGTTATTTTTAACGCCATTGCCTTATTATCTTTATCAACTACAAAAAATTTATGACATTATAGCGCAATCAACAATAAATCCGAATAAGGATCCGCGTATTGCTTGTTGAGCAACACAATTATTTGTAAAAAGTTTTTGGCAACCTTTTTTTTTAGCATAAAAGTGATAACGTATGTGAGTTAAATTTTCATAATCATTACATTTTATTAAGAATAATTATCAATAACATTTAGTTTGTTACGATAGAATGTTAAAATAACAATAAGAACATAAAAGGATGAAAACATTGTTAAAATTGATAAAAATAAAATATCTATTTATAGTCACCATCATTTTTGCAATTATTTATATTGCATACTTAATCACATCTAATTCAACCCCCACAATAAATTATATTACAGCGCCTGTAACGAAAAGTAATGTTGAAAAAACAGTTCTTGCTGATGGCACAATTAGTGCCTTTAAACAAGTTAGTGTTGGTGCACAGGTTTCTGGTCAGATTAAAAAACTGTATGTTGAATTGGGTGACGAAGTAAAACAAGGTGATATGATTGCCGAGATTGATGATCTAAAACAAAGCAATGATTTAAAACAATCAGAAGCTTCACTCAATAGTTTAGAAGCACAACGTGAGGCCAAAAAGGCAAGATTGGTTAACTACCAATTAACTTATGAACGTCAACGAAAACTCGTCAATAAAGGGGTTGGTGCTCAATCCGACTTAGATGCAGCAAAAGCAGAATTTGATGCAATTAAAGCCGATATAGCCGCAATTGATGCCGATATTGTAAAAGCACAAGTTGCTGTAGATACGGCAAAAGTTAACTTAGGGTATACCAAAATTCGTTCACCGATTGATGGCGTCATTGTTGCTATCCCAGTAAATCAAGGACAAACGGTAAACTCTGTTCAAAGCGCACCAACGATTGTCAAAGTCGCCCAGCTCGACAAAATGACCATTGAAGCACAAATTTCGGAAGCCGATGTTGTTGACGTTAAAAAAGGCATGCCCGTTTATTTTACTATTTTAGGCCAGCCTAATAGGCGTTTTGATGGGTTAACGCTACGAGCAATAGAACCCGCACCCGAATCAATTAACACAGAAACAAACGCAATATCAAGTTCATCATCAACAACCAAAAGTGCAATTTATTACAATGGATTATTTGATGTAGACAATCCTGATCATGTGTTAAGAATTTCAATGACGGCACAAGTTTATATCGTTTTATCTGAAGCAAAAGATGTACTAACCATTCCTTCTCAAGCTATTCAAAAAAAATTAGGCAATAATAAAGCTATTGTTTATCTATTAAATCAATCTAAAGAAATTGAAGAGCGCGAAGTTACTCTAGGCATCGATAATAATGTCAATGTTGAAGTAAAATCAGGAGTTAAAGAAGGTGATACGATTGTAGTTAGCAGCGCTAATGGTGCTTTAGTCGGTAATAACGCAAGAGCACCAAGGGTTCGATTCTAATATGACAAATAATATCCCCCTTATCAAACTTGATAACATTGTTCGTGAGTTCCCAGCAGGAGACTCAACCATACAAGTTCTTAAAAACATCAACCTGACAATTAATGCAGGCGAAATGGTCGCGATTATTGGGACATCGGGATCAGGGAAATCCACTTTGATGAACATCTTAGGTTGCTTAGATAAACCAACCTCAGGAACTTACGCAATTAACGGACGCACAACCAGCGAATTGTCACCCGATGAGCAAGCCGAATTACGACGTGAACATTTTGGCTTCATTTTTCAACGTTATCATCTATTAAACGCACTAACAGCACAAGGAAATGTCGAAATTCCTGCTATTTATGCTGGTGTTACAAGTGAACAACGGCAAAAAAAAGCAAGCGAAATACTAACGCGTTTAGGGCTTGGCGATAAAATTCATAATAAACCTAACCAGTTATCAGGAGGACAACAACAACGTGTCAGTATTGGCCGAGCTTTAATTAATGGCGGGCAAATCATCTTAGCTGATGAACCCACTGGCGCACTTGACCACAAAAGTGGTTTAGAAGTAATGGCAATATTGCGAGAATTACATCAGCAAGGCCACACAATTATTATCGTCACTCACGATTCAAATATTGCCAAAAGTGCTGAGCGAATTGTTGAAATTAGTGATGGAAAAATCATCTCTGATTCAATTAATCCTAATTACCCATCTGAGCAAGATGCTAATCGCCAAGTAAAACAAATCAAAACAACAAAAACTCAAGATAACTTCTTAGCAAAATACTACCGTTTTCGTGATGCGTTTAAAATGGCAATGTTATCAATGCTTTCACAACGATTACGAACCATCTTAACAATGTTAGGAATTATTATTGGTATTGCATCGGTCGTGTCAGTTGTTGCATTAGGGCAAGGCACCAAGCAAAAAATTCTATCTAACATCAACTCATTAGGAACCAGCACACTAGAAATCTATGCAGGTTCAGGCTTTGGCGACCGCAACGCAGACAAAATCACCACACTACGCTCATCAGATGCCGACTTTCTTGCTCAACAAAGTTTTGTACACAGTACAACACCGAATCTTGCCACTAGTGTTTATTTTCGCATTGGCAACCTAGCGGTAACGGGCACAGTCAATGGGGTTGGGGAACAGTTTTTTGCTGTTCGGGGTTACAACATTTCGCAAGGCAAATCGTTTGACGAAACAAGTGTTATCACCTCAGCTCAAGATGCTGTTATCGACGAAAACACAGTGAAACGACTATTTGCAAATCAAAACCCTATTGGAAAAATTTTAATGGTTGGACAACTGCCAGTAAGGATTATTGGTGTTGCAACAAAACAACAACAGGGATTTGGCAGTAATGAAAGCCTAAATATTTGGCTACCTTATACCACCGTGACTAACCGCATGGTTGGGCAGACTTCATTAAAAAGCATCACAGTACGAGTAAAAGATAATGTTGATTTAACCATTGCCGAGCAAGCGATTAATCAAATTATGCTTAAACGTCATGGTACAAAAGACTTCTTCATCTTTAACTCAGACAACATACGAGAAACAATCAACTCATCAGCTTGGGTCATGACACTATTGGTTTCAGCTATTGCGCTAATTTCGCTTATTGTTGGAGGGATTGGTGTAATGAACATTATGCTAGTATCAGTCACCGAAAGAACGCGCGAAATTGGTGTACGCATGGCTGTTGGCGCACGTTCAAGTGACATATTACAACAATTTTTGATTGAAGCCATATTAGTGTGTTTAATCGGTGGCACAATAGGCATTCTACTTTCATTTGCCATCGGATTTATTTTTAATACCGTTGTCACATCATTTGCAATGAGTTTTTCAGCAATATCAATTATTGCGGCATTTAGCTTCTCAAGCATAATTGGTATTATTTTTGGCTATTTCCCTGCTAGACGAGCAGCCAAACTCGACCCAATTTATGCATTAGAACGAGAATAACCACCAAAATCCTAAACATAAAAAAATCCCTTTGCATCATAATATTGAGCAAAGGGATTTAAACATTAAAACCAAATAACTAACTTAGGCTAATTATTGCTACAGGTACTATTTTTTATCAGAACCCGCCTTTTTAACCATTTTTGCGTTAGGATCTAAACCTGCTACAAATGCAGTCACTCGTGCATAATCATTAATAAAAGTATCATCACTAGTCATATCAAGCGCATTTGGCACAATATAAAACTTACGATTCACAACAACAGTAGGGATAGATTCTGGTTTCATCTCTTTAATCGCTTCTGTTTGCTGTACCATAAATGCTTTAACTAAAAAACTATCTTTTGTTTTATCAAAAACGTCACTGCTAACCCCTAATTTTTCAAAAACAGCTTTAATATCATCAGCCGTTTTTACAGTTTTTTCTTTTTGGATAGCATTATACAGCGCATCAGACACCTTATCTTGAACACCAAGCACATTAGCCACCGCCCATGCTTGCGCAAGATCTTTCGCTAATGGTCCAAAGTTCTCTAAATGGTAGCGTTTAAACTTAACGCCTTCTGGTAAAGCCTTACTAATCGTTTGCGGACCTTGATTTTGAGCTTCAAATTTAAAACAGCTAGGACAATTAAATGAAAAGAACTCAATAACTTCTTTATCGGGTGATGGATTAGTTGGCAACACGATATATTGTTTATCTAATTCAATCGGCGCTTGAGTATTTGCAGTAACCGCTTGTGATGCTTCAGCTTTGGTTGTTGTATTTCCTTCATCTGCAAAACAACTTACAGAAGAAAGTAAGACGCTCATTGCAATAAGTGTTTTTTTCATATTAATAGTTCTCCTTATTCTTTTATAATTCCGCGCGCTTTTAATAATGCAGATTTAAAATCTTCTTCATAATCTTTTTTTAGCCCTGGAATTACTTCATTCTTATCAGAGCCACGCATTTTTAAATGATAAATTAAAATATCGTCACTCAAGTCTTTTAACTCACCTTCAAAACCCGCTTCTTGAGACAATTTAGCTAAAAATTGTAATAAGTTAAGGTCAGAATCACCTTCCCAAGCAGATTGTAATAATTCCATTACTTCATCAATACGATGACATTTCATAATTGTTACCTTTAGTAGATCTTCAAACCTGTAGAAGATAATGATAAATAAGCAATCATAAAAAAATGATATGCTACGACTTGCAATAACTTTGCTATATAGTAATGTTATTTTGTTTTTTCGCAACGTAAAAGAGAAATAATTTATGGAAAAACCCTCTATTACTGCAATCATTCTAGCCGGTGGTAAAAGTACCCGCATGAATGGCAACGACAAAGGACTGTTATTATTACATCAAAAACCACTCTATCAACATGTCATTGACCGCATCAAACCGCATGTTGACACAATGATGATTAATTGCAATCGTCATACCCAACAGTATCAAAAAGCAGGGTACCCCGTGTTTAGTGATGATCTAGCGGGATTTTGTGGGCCGTTATCGGGTATTTATAGTGGCCTATTGCGTAGTAAAACTGATTGGAATTTATTTGTCAGTTGTGACACCCCTTTTTTGCCCGACGACTTAATTGACCGTTTAGCGGTTTATACGGCAAATAATAATGCTATTTATCCACATGATGGACAACACCACCATCCAACTATCTTGCTTATTCATAAAATGATTATTTTACAGTTACAAGCTTATTTGGAACAAGGCGGACGTAAATTGATGCTGTTTTTAGAACAAATTAGTGCTAAATCGGTTGATTTTAGTGATAAAGCAGTTTGTTTTAGTAATATCAATACATTAGATGAGCTTAATGTGTTTAATCAAAAATAAAACAAATAATAAATTGTTTTTTAAGGTTATTTTTTAAAATAAAAAACTTTAATAAAATCAATACCTTTCCTGACCACTTTTTTGGGGTTTTTGCGTTGCTTTTTAACACAAAAACAACTCACAAAAAAGACCTAAGGTTATGCTGTCTGTCTTGTTACGGCGTCAGAATGTGCCGACAACAGAGCGAGGTTAGCACGCCAAACAGGGATGTTTGGCGAGTTTGTGGTGCGTCGGGAACGCGTCCACAAACGGTGCGTTAAGACCGAGCGTCGGCGTCGGACAAATTTGTCTGGAACAAATTTGAACATCTGAGCATAGCGAAGATGGCCTCGTAGAGGCGAGTATCAGGATGATACGAGTATTGCCGAAGGCCACATTCTGTAGCCAAAGCGTGGGTTGTCAGGGAATTCGCTTTAATTCCCTGACTCGGACGTGGTCACTGTAGCTATTTTGTTCACCAAAGGTCAAAACGTCCGAAACCTCTGAACTCAATTTATTCTATTCACAAAAACAAAAAAGGCTTGATTTTTCGCTAAAAAATCGGTCAGGAAAGGTATTGATTTTATTGAAGTTTTTCTTGATGTGTTTTTAGCAAAAACACACCCAAAACAATAGCCCCATCGGGCACCGTGTGCGCTGCTATTGGCTGAAATAGTTTTTTAACTCTTGAATAAACGCACTATCCACAATCGGGGGATATTTGTTAGGTTGCCATGATGATAAAAACAGCAAATGTTGTAATGTTAATGTTTTGTTTATCTTGCTCAGTGCGGTTTCGGCTATTGGCTCGGAGTCTGTGAAAATCGATGATTTCGGTGCAGTCACTTCGTTTGCATGAGTGGCGGTTTGCTGTGGTTGGTTTTGTTGGGCTTTTCTTTTTTGGTATAAGTGGCACTGCTGTTGATACCAAGCTTGATAGCCACTTAAATCGTAGTCGCCAAGCAACTTATATCCATAAACAGTCGGTACTGCATTAGGAACCCGTTTATTGATGACACTTACTGGAAATCCTCCATGTATAATCACTCGGTCGAGCTTTTTTACGTGATCGATTAACGGTTTTAGATTGAACTCCAATAGCTGATTCAGCACATAAAATGATTGGTTATAGGCCTTTAAAAAAAGACCTTCCTTCAAAAGACTAATCGGGGTTTCACTTAATGCCAGTTTTTCCTCAATTTTCATTGTATGACACCTTATTATTTGCTCCAATTATTGCCTTGGGGGCCGCCAACCACGCCTTCGGCGCCTTCGGTCGGACTGCGGTTTTTTGACCTTCAGTCATGAAACCGCTGAGTCCGCAGGCTTTGCCTGCTCAAAGCCCCAACTTACGCGGGGGCTTTATTCTTTGTTATATTGTCCTCTCAGGCACCATAATCGCCCCCCGCGCCCTAAGGATTAAGAACTAAACGCTAAAAGCTAAGGTGCGGTGCAAACAGCGTAAAGGCTGAGGCTGGCTCGGTAGCTGCTGACGTTGCCGTAGTGCCAGCCGACAATGAACTGGTTGCTACCCGTCGCGTCGCTCGTCCAGTAGTAGTGGTCGACGAAGCCCGCATCAGCGTAGTAGTTCATGTTGCCCCACTCCGTGAAAAATCCTGCGCCTATGTGACGCTGGTAATGGCTACCAGATGAGCTAGGGGCTGCGCCTGAAATAGGATTAGTTCCTGTTCTGACCGCATTGGTTAAATCCCTTACCCGGACCATACGATAACCCAAACTATTACACCATGCTGTTTGAGTAGAAGCGCTAGCGGCTTGACCACCCCGATTGACGAACCACTGCTTTAACACAAAACCGTAACGAACCTCATTACCATTACTACCTCTACCTACCAACTCGAAAGTC
>NZ_WTFA01000074.1:0-209 GCF_009795755.1 Gilliamella sp. Pra-s60
GCTGCGCTTTGGGTGGTAATGTAATTGTTTGAATATTCTTGCTAAATACCTGACAACTGCTTAATGCGGTCAGAGCCAATAGACCGACAATAAAACCACCGTAATATTTATTCGTTTTCAAAAGCGCTTCCCCTTATTCTAATGCTATCAGTGATTTCTCGCCAAATGACCATAAGTTGCTTTTCACTGTATGCTTGTGTTTCATCATC
>NZ_WTFA01000075.1:0-208 GCF_009795755.1 Gilliamella sp. Pra-s60
CCTGTCGTAAGATGATGGACTTGTTGATTGAGTTAAGAAGCCCTTACTAGGATTCCATATGTTAGATGGACCTGCAAAGTAGGGGAGGTCGTTAGAAATGATGCCAGTTGTTCCACCATACAACAAATTCGGCCTGACCGATTGCACAAAATAACAGCTAGCAGATAAATTATTTGGATTAATATAATAATCCACCGTTGCGCCACTA
>NZ_WTFA01000011.1:0-72189 GCF_009795755.1 Gilliamella sp. Pra-s60
ATCATCATGGCAACCTAACAAATATCCCCCGATTGTGGATAGTGCGTTTATTCAAGAGTTAAAAAACTATTTCAGCCAATAGCAGAGCACACTGTGCCCGATGGGGCTATCGCTTAGGTTTAGCGTTTAAATCGGGTGATAGAAAAAGGGCTACAAATAAGGTCAGCACCTTTCACGGGAAAAGTCAGTAAAAGTTACAAACGGCTTTTTACGTTATTTAAGGGCGAATGCGGCAACGCAGTAAGCTGGTAGTATTAAGATTAAGGTGCAAAAACGGGCTACATGAACAACTACGCTGATGCGGGCTTCGTCAACAACTACTGGACGAGCGACGCAACAGGTAGCAACCAGTTCAATGTCAACTCGAACAACGGCAACGTCAACAGCAACAGCGCTTCCAACAGTAATTACGCTGTTTGCACCGAGGCCTTATTACAGTGTGCTCTGCTATGGGTGAATTGGAATTAATGGATATAAACTGTTTTCTGTTTTGTAGGACTATTATGCATAATAAATTAACTAACCCTACTCAATCAACTTTTGTTCAACCTAAAATATTTAATGATTTAGTCACATTATACCAATGCTATTGGCAAACGCATTGTCATTTACCTAAATCGTTTAAATTTACTACAGGCGAAGCGATTTTAACCGAGCTTACAGGGGCAATACGCTTTGCGGTATTGTCTAATATCGTTGACCGAGATAACACCGAAGAATGCCAATCAGCCGTCAAACAGTTACAACTTATTCGTGCTTCGTTAGATGTGATTAAAGGGTTGTTGTGTGTGGGTTGGAAGATGAAAATGATTTCGCACGGTGCTTTTGCTTCATTCAACCAATCCATCGACAACATCCAAAAACAGACTACTGGCTGGCAACGTTGGTTTATGGCGCAGGTGGATGATGAGGATTTAAACTAAATTTAAAGCAAAATTAAAAAATCGCATTAGTTTAAATCTTTTCATTTAATAAAAAAATGTTGTATTAGTTGCAAAAAAATGGTCAGGAAAGGTATTGATTTTATTGAAGTTTTTATTGGCTGTTTTTTTGATAAAAAACAGCACTCCTCCCCCTAGCTCACTTCCCTTTGAATTTTATTACTTTTATGCCAATTTTAAGTATATAATCGGCACAAATCCCTCTACTATGTATTGTTATGACTAAGATATCTTCGTTTCGTCAAAAACAGAGCGTTATTTTTATTGCTTTTTTAGCCACTACGTTTATTGTTGGTGTGGCAGGGGCGTTGCAATCGCCTACGTTAAGCCGTTTTTTATCGTTTGAAGTAAATGTTAACCCCCGTTTGGTGGGGTTGTTTTTTTCGGTGAATGCGTTAGCAAGTATTATTGGTAGCTTTTTATTAGCTAAATATTCAGACAAAAAAGGCGATAGGCGACATATTGTTATATTTTGTTGCTTAATGGGCGTTGCTAATAGTGTGATATTTGCCTTTTCTCGGCACTATGTTGTTTTGATTACGCTGGGTGTTTTATTCGCGGCTTTATCATCGGCGGCAATGCCTCAAGTTTTTGCTCTTGCGCGTGAATATGCGGTAAAAACAGGGCGCAATGTGGTGGCGTTTAATTCGTTAATTCGTGCACAGCTTTCTTTGGCGTGGGTGATTGGACCGCCACTTTCATTTGGTTTAGCCGTTCATTATGGTTTTACTGCCATGTATTTAAGTGCCATGTCTATGTTTGTTGTGGCAATGTTGTTTGTTGCGTTTTTTTTACCGTCGGTTGAAAAAAATCCAACCTCACAACTTGATAATTCGATTGATATAAAATCAACCGAACAACCGCTATTTAAAAATAGAAATGTAGTTTGTTTATTGCTTTCTACTGTGTTTATGTGGACAGCCAATATGATGTATATCATCGATATGCCACTTTATGTGGATTCTGTATTACATTTATCAAATTCATTACCTGGGCAATTAATGGGGTTAGCGGCAGGTATTGAAATTCCTGTTATGTTGATTGCAGGCTATTTAGTCCCAAAATTGGGCAAAAGAAATTTATTTTTTATCGCCATTGTTTGTGGTTTGTTATTTTATATCGGTATGATTTTATTGACTAATAAATTTGCTTTATTTGCTTTGCAACTTTTTAATGCGCTTTTTATTGGTATTGTGGCAAACATTGGTATTATTTATTTTCAAGATCTGCTACCAACAAGAATGGGAGTCGCCTCTACCTTATTTAATAATGGTATTATTTGTAGTGTGATTTTGGCAGGTGTAATTCAAGGCTTTGTTTCTGAGTCTTATGGGCATGAGGTTATTTATTGGATTGCATTTGCGATGGTGGCCATTTCATTGCTGTTTTGTGCTTTGGTGAATGATAAAAGTTGATGACGGTCGTTGCTAAATTGTCTTCCTAATTAAGGAAGACAATTATTAACGTTTTTACTTTTTATTCAGCAAATTATTCGGCAAAGGTATTGCACTGACTAAGCGAACCGTTATCAAATCCTTTTTTAAACCATGTATAACGCTGTTTTGATGAACCATGGGTAAAGCTGTCTGGCATAACATAACCACTACTTTGTTGTTGTAATCGGTCGTCGCCAATGGCTTGTGCCGTTTTTAGTGCTTGTTCTATATCGCCCACTTCAAGGATGTTCTGTTTTTGCATTGCATTACCCCACATACCCGCATAACAGTCTGCTTGTAATTCTAATTTTACCGATATTTGGTTTTTGGTGGTGTTTGATTGTCCTTGTGTTAGTTGTTCGACTTGGTTAAATGTTCCAAGTAAATTCTGTACATGGTGTCCCACTTCGTGGGCGATAACATAACCTTGTGCAAAATCTCCCCCACCGCCAAGGCGTTGTTTCATTTCTTGATAAAAGGAAAGGTCTAAATATACCGTTTTATCAATATTACAATAAAATGGTCCCATCATTGCTTGACCAGTACCACACGATGTTTGGGTTGCGCGAGTATATAGCACCAATTTAGGTGGAACATAAGTTTTGCCTAGGCGTTGGAATTGTTCGCTCCAGTAATCTTCGGTACTGGCTAAAATGATCGAGGTGAATTTGGCCGCTTCGCGGTCATCTGCGGTATATTCCGACGAGGTTTGTTGTGTGCTGTCTGGGGTTGTTAGGTCGGAACCGAGTAATCCCGTTAAATCAACACCATAATAACCTGCCACTAAAACCACAATAAATAAAGCAATTTTGCCTTTGCCTTTAATAGGGATTACGGTTCCCATTCCACTGCTTGATTGTGAGCGGCGATCTTCGATGTTGTCGCTCTCTCTTTGGTCTTTCCAACGCATAAGGAGTACCTTGTCAGTTTTGATTTTGTTATTTTAATGGATAATGATTAAGGATACTAGATTAAGTCAATGCTATCGTTGTGATTTGGAAAAATAATAATGAGCAAAATGATAGTAGTAGGTAAAAAATGTAATGAAAGGGGTTATTCTTTTGCATTAATTTAGGTATATAATGTGGCTAAATTCCATCGTATCTTCATTCTGATATCAGGGTATTATATGCCGTATCTATTGCTGACTTTAGCTGCTTGTTTTTGGGGCGGAAATTATGTTGTTGGGCGTGTTTTGGTAACGCAAGCCGATCCCATTGTTATATCTGAAGGGCGTTGGGTTATTACTGCTGTGTTGTTATTAGGATTGTATCATCATCAAGTATGTAATGATCTTTCTAAAATTAAAAAGTCGATTGGTCCGATTTGTTTATTGGCAATTTTTGGTCAGATCTTGTTTCCTTTAACGCTTTATGTTGGATTGCAATATACTTCGTCGCTTAATGCATCAATTTATCTTTCGGCAACGCCAGGTATGGTTTTGGTGATGAATAAATTATTATTTAATGATTCAATTTCAAAAAATAATATCTTAGGTGTGTTGTTTAGTACCATGGGTGTGATTTATTTGATTTTACAAGGTAATCTAACCAATTTAAATTCATTGAGTCATATTAATAAAGGTGATCTGTGGGCAATGGCTTCGGCAATGAGTTGGGCATGTTATAGTGCCTTTTTACGTTTAAAAGATAAGTCGATTGCAGGTAATGCTTTTGTTACCGTCAGTGCCGTGTTAGGCTCTTTGATGTTATTGCCTATTGCTTTAGTGTATTTTTATTTTTATCCTGTTGAAAATTTAGCGCATTATACTGATAGCAGTTTCTTGCTTGGTATATTGTATATTGCTATTTTTGCTTCTTGGCTATCTTACTTGTTTTGGAATAGGGGGATTGCTGAAATTGGCGCAAACCGTGGGCAGATCTATACTCACATTATTCCTTTATCTGGCGGTGTTTTTAGTATTCTATTTTTGCACACCGAAATTGCCAACTTTCATATTATCAGTACATTGTTTATTGTGATTGGTATTTACCTTTGTTCGAAAAAAAACGATGGTTCATAATTACATTTAGCAAAAGCAAAATGAGGGTGTGTAGTGGTTGCATTTTACAAAATGGGATATTTTGTTATACTTGATGGACAATTTTTGTGAAAAGGAATTGTTTTACTGTTATCAAGTCGCAATATAGCTAGTCGAAATTACTTACCTGTTTTTGCTTTTTATTTTCCTCTTTTTTGTTTTATTGGATTTTGCATCAATCTTTATTAACTGTTTTAGCGTATTTTTTGTAATATCAATGATGTTCATTTTGTATTACACAATGATATCAATGGTGTTACTTCGTTATTCCTTTTCTTTGTCTAAATTAAAATAGGCGGTATGTTATGAAAAAAGCAATAAGATTTAAAAGGAAGCCATTAAATATTAATGATATTACCATTATTGATGATAACAAATTAAGAAAGGCAATTATTGCAGCAGCACTGGGCAATGCGATGGAGTGGTTTGATTTTGGGGTTTATGGGTTTTTGGCGTATGTTTTAGGACAGGTGTTTTTTCCTGATGCGTCGCCAAGTATTCAAGTTGTGGCTGCTTTAGCGACTTTTTCGGTTCCTTTTTTAGTGCGTCCATTAGGCGGTTTAGTTTTTGGTGTGCTTGGTGATAAGTTGGGGCGCCAAAAAATTCTTTCTGTCACTATTATTATTATGTCACTCAGTACATTTTGTATTGGGCTTATTCCTTCTTATGCCACCATTGGTATTTTTGCACCGCTTTTATTATTACTCGCAAAATTAGCTCAAGGGTTTTCGATAGGCGGTGAATATTCAGGTGCGGCAATTTTTGTTGCAGAATACTCGCCAGATCGTAAGCGTGGATTTATGGGGAGTTGGTTGGACTTTGGTTCGATTGCTGGGTTTTTAGTTGGTGCTGGCTTGGTCGTACTATTATCAAGCATTCTTGGCGAAGTGAAATTCCAAGATTGGGGCTGGCGAATTCCATTTTTGTTTGCCTTGCCATTGGGATTGATTGGTTTGTATTTACGCCACGCATTAGAAGAAACCCCCGCATTTCAGCAACATACCGATGAGATGGAAAATAATGAAAATACAAATACCGCAAATCCTCCTCAAATGACTTTTAAAACGATTTTCACTCAATATTGGAAGAGTTTGTTAGTTTGTGTTGGATTGGTGATTATTACCAATGTCACTTATTATATGTTGCTTACTTACATGCCAAGTTATTTATCGCATAACTTAAATTATCGTGCTGATCATGGTGTGTTGATTATTATCGCTATTATGATCGGAATGTTATTTGTACAACCTATGATTGGTTTGATTAGTGATAAAATTGGACGCAGGCCTTTTATTGTTGGGGGAAGTTTAGGGTTACTGATTCTTGCTTATCCTGCGTTTATGATGATTAACAGTGATGTTATTGGACTTATTTTTATTGGTTTATTGATTTTAGCTGTGCTACTTAACTGTTTTACAGGAGTAATGGCCTCTATTTTACCTGCTATTTTCCCAACAAGTATTCGTTACAGTGCTTTGGCTATATCCTTTAATATTTCGGTACTTATTGCTGGGGCAACACCAACCGTTGCCGCTTGGTTGGTTGAAGCGAGTGGTGATTTATATATGCCAGCCTATTATTTAATGGTAGTTGCGTTAGTTGGGTTGGTGACAGGTTTAAAAATGAAAGAAACCGCCAATAAACCGCTTCGAGGTGCAACACCTGCCGCATCGGATCGCTCAGAAGCCAAAGAGATTTTATCGGATCACTTCGATTCGATAGAGCAAAAAGTGGAAGATATCCAGCAGCAGATCGATACTTTACAAAAACAGCGCCAAGATTTGGTGGATCAGCATCCTAAGTTAGATTGAAGATAATATATTTTTTTTAATAAAAATATCTTTTTACAAATATTAAGAGTTTAAAAGACGTTATCTGTCTTTTAAACTTACCTTATTCATTCGCGTGGCTTACTCATTATGCTTAGTGTTTACATTTTTAGGTGGAACAAGTTATCTATTTTTTCGATTGTAAAAATAGCATTGTCCTAACATTTTTTGTTGTATGATGATTTTAACTATTAAAAATGTAAGGATTGACTGCTATGGATGAAAAAAACCAAAAAAATAAAATAAAGAAAAAAACCATTGTTAATTCATTATTAACAGTATTGAAGGTTGAAAAAATATCACCTAGTTTTATTCGTGTGCAGTTTAGTAGCGATAAATCATTTGATGTTAATCCATTATGGATTTGTCCACATTTAAAGCTACTCTTTCCTGATCCTTTAACTGGCAAAATTGCGTTCCCTAAGCTTGATGATAATAATAAAATTGTCGTTGATGATAAGTTACGTCAGCTAGTGCGTAGCTATAGTGTGCGTGAATTTGATAGTGTCACTAGTCAATTTTTTGTTGATTTTGCTATTCATGATACAGGATTGGCTTCGGTGTGGTCTCAAAAAGCTAAAGTTGGCGATCAGATTGGTTTGATTAGTATTGGTAGTAAGTTGCAGTTTACTAATGACTATTTGGTGTTAATGGGGGATGTTTCGGCTGTGCCAGCGATTTGTTATACACTTGAACATCTTCCTAAAAGGCAAAAAGCATTTGCTTTTATTGAGGTTAATCATAAGAATGATATGGTGTCATTGTCCGATAATAAAAATATTGAGGTTCGTTGGTTTGTGAAAAATGCAGGTAATCCTTACCAATTAGTTGATGCGGTAATGAATGCCGATTTATTAGGGCACGATAAGCTGTTGTTTTGGGGGGGAATGGAGCGTTCGCTGGCACAATCTGTTCGTCAAGCGGTTAAGGATAAATATATTCATTTGTCGTTAGATGCTTTCCAGATTACTAGCTATTGGCGAGAAGGTTTTGCTGAAGGTGAATTTAAACATCGTGAATAATTGATTGTTATTATTTTTATGAATATTTTGGCTCATTTGCATTTGGCTACATTAGCTGATAGTTCGTTAATTGGTAATACCGTAGCGGATTTCATTAAAGGCGATCCTTATGTCGTTTATGATTCTGATATTGCTGATGGCATTATGCTACATCGTAAAATCGATAGTTTGACCGATAATCTATTTGAAGTTAAGCAAGCCAAACTGCTATTTCGAAAATCACATCAACGTGTTGCTTCCATTACATTAGATATTGTGTGGGATCATTTTTTGTCAAAACATTGGGCAAGTTATGGACTACAGGGTAGTGTCGCTGAATTTAATCAAACAACAAAAGCACTTATCCAACCTTATGTTACAGCTTATTCTGTCGAGTATCAGCATTTTATGAATGCAATGTGGCAAGGGCAATGGCTTGAAAATTATGCTTCTATTGATTTTGTTGGTGATGTGTTAAGAGGCATGGCAAATAGGCGACCAAAATTATATTTGTTAAAAGAAACGATCGTTGATATTAAGCAACATTATGCACAATTAGAGTCGTTGTTTTTTTTGTTATATCCTAAAATCTGTTTGGTAGTAAAAGAGGGGATTTTTTAAATGAAGTTGGGCGCTATCGATTTAAATTATTTTTTTATTCTAACTGTTCTTCAGTCTAAATGTTCTTAAGTTTAAATTCGATAGCGATTTAATTATATAGTCTATTAATTTGGTAGTATTAAGTTACCCTTGTCATTTTGAATAATTTCTTTGCTATTTGGTAATTGTTTTATCGGCTGTAGAGTTTTACTAGTTAGTGGGTTCGCATAACCACTTTTTCCTCCTCGGGCCTTGGCATGTACGACTTGGCTTACTGGTAATGTAGCTTCGTTGGTTAAGTTAGCCCATAACCATTCAATAGCATCTTCGCCATAATAGTCAATAGGTAATAATGTATTGTCAAATGGTGCTCTACCATCTAAGTAGCTTGCGTTTTCAACTTCAATGTATCTTAGTTGAGATTGTTTACCTTCAACCAAGCTATTTAATGCTACATAAGGGCGTGATGTGTAGTTTGGTAGCTGTTTAACATTGTTACGGCCATGTATAATAAAGGTTTTTATACCATGTAAGTTGCCTGATGCCATAACTTGCTTTATGCCTTGTTTAACCCGAGGTTCTTGTGACTTTTTATAGACACAAATTGATCCAGTAGTACCATAATCAACAGTGGTTTTTGATTGTGAACTTGAGTAAAATTCACGTCTTGGTGTATTGAGATCACCATTTTCAACCAAATCCAAAATTGTTGCATTATGTCCATTCCAAAGCGGTAAATGACTGTTTGTCATTCCCCATATCTGTTCAAACGATATTTCTTCTAATGGTGCTACTTTACCACTGTAGTAAATAGGCGTTTGTTGGGTACTTGCTACCGAAAAATCACACATGTTTTCAGTGACATCATATTTGCCATAAGCGCTAATGTATTGATATGGTAGGTCGATGGATTCGGTGTAGTAAAAATACGGTAGTTGAATATCCATATTTGGAGTCCAACCGTTTTTGTGTAATTTTTCTAAGGCTTCTTGTGGCGTTCCTTTGGTGAGTAATTTTGCTTTTTTTAGCGCATTACACCGTTCTTGTGAATAAAGAAAATAATTTGCATAAGGTATATAAGTATCATCTTTATTAGGTTTTATTGCTGGGATCGCACATGGTATATATAAGGCGCCGTAAGCACTGTAATTTGCAATGGATTTGGCTTCTAGTTTTTGTGAAGCATTATTGCCAATTTTGAGTGTGACCTGCGTTTTATCGATATTGGGTTGAATTTGTGGATTGACTGCCACAATACCATCAATTAGGTTTTGGTCATCTAATTCGCCTGCTTTTAGTGCCGCTCCACCACCGTCGCCGGCACCGTATACTAAAACAAGGGTATTATCTTTGTTGTAGATAATTTGTTGATTGGTTGAAAACATACTATTGAGTTCATAAAAGGCAAACTCAATAGATCTTAATACATGTTCCCCCCAGCGTGCTTCAGCATTTAGTTTTGAGTGCAACTGTTTTACTGCGTAGCGATGAGGGTATTTTTTGATGTATTGTTCTCTGTTTTTTATTGAAGGACCAAATAAAATATTACCATCTTTTACTTCGCCCCATACGGTAAAACCAAGCTTGTGTTTAATATCATAAATACCACTTACTCCTTTGTCGTTATATACCACTGCGCAATTATGGCGAAGTCCCCATAATCCTCGGATTTGTATATCTTTGGCATTGTATATTCCGTCTGAGTCAATAGCAGGAATAGCAACAATGCAAGGTTTGTTTTTATTAAAATCAAGTGGAATTTGTAATAACATACCTACGCCGTCTTCCCTTTGTACGGCGGATATTTCAGTGCCTGCAATTTTGCCATCAAATAGAGGAGTTAATTCTTGTTTTCTAAAACCAAATAATGTTCCTTCACCAATTTTAGTGTCAATATAGCGGTTTAGCTTGGCTTGACGGCGTTCTTCAAAGTTTGGTTTGGTTGGGATTTCCACTTCTGGTGTAATAATGCTGGTAGATAATGGCGTAAAGCCAAGACCTGCAGTAGCAAGATCGTTTTCATCACCATCATAGTAAGCTAAGGTGCTACGAACTAGCCACTTAGGTTTTGTGATTGCACTGCCAATTTGAAAGTTATTATTGGTGTTTACATTAGCATTGGTTGTCAATGCTTGTGGTGAAGTTGTGATTGTGTCGTTATTTTTATTGGCGTCTGAATTAGTATTTGCTTTATTGTTAGTGTTTTTATTTTTGTTAGCATTGGTATTTTTTTTCGATGTAGTTGTTTTTGTGCTTTTGTCCGTTTTGGTTGATTTTGTTGGATTGCTTTGTGCGGTTAATGGCATGGAAAAAGCGACAAGAAGTATTAATGAGGTTAATGTTTTTATTGTTATCTGTTTCATTTTTAATTCCATTATAATGACGTTTAGCTATGTTATATTTTGCTAAAAACACGTTGGTGACGGGTTAGTTTGTCACACCTTTATATTCCGGTTTTAGTCTTTAATTTATGATTATATATTATATTTTAGTTATTCGTTATTGGGCAAATTTAGATTGCTAATTTCCCAGAAAGCAGCAATAATTTTTTCAGATAGTCGCCTTTTTTGCACACAAATACCAACATCAAAGGGTTCCATCAAGTTAGTAGACCATTCGGTTATGCGATCTTTTATCCGTTCTGGGCTGTTGTCCATCACGACTTTTGGTAATAAGGCGACGCCACAACCTAAAGCAACCATTGATACAATGGCTTCGTGTCCTGCAACTGTTGCATAGATTTTGGGATTGGTAATTTTTCTTTGTTTAAACCATAAATCGATGCGGTGGCGGCTTGGTCCATGTTCTGGCAATATAAAGGGAATATTATGCCAATCGGGTTGTTTTTGATGCAATTTATCGCTAAACGAGCTATTAAGTTTTGGGATTAGCAAGACCATTTCAATTTCACCAAATTTTAGAAACTCAATACCAGTTGGAAGTTGTTTAGGTTTGCCTGCAATAGCCAAATCGGCCATATTGGTTTGTATTTTTTTTACTGCATCGGCAGCATCACCAGTTGATAGTTTAATTTCAACGAGTGGATAGAGACTTCTAAAACGATCCAATATTTCGGGTAAATGGCTATATGCGGCAGTGACTGAACAAAAAAGTGTTAGTTCGCCAACAATTTGTTGATTAGGTTGATCTAAATCGTGTTTTAGCTGTTGGTGCATATTTATTACTTGTTTAGCAAAACGTTTTACCTTTTCGCCTACTTGGGTGATTTGCACTTGTCTGTTGTCGCGAATAAATAGTGGATGTCCAAAGTGCTCTTCAAGTCGTTGGATCTGCCTAGATAAGGTTGATGGGCTAACATGCATTGCATTTGCGGTTACACCGAAGTGGCAGGTTTCGCATAAATGTAAGTACAGTTTTAAATCACGAATGTTCATAATAAATTCCGGTTTTATACTTAAATGCATGCTTTCCAGAAACTTTTTATAAGAAGCTAGTAAGCAGTAAATTTTGCATTACTGATTAGGCAGATATTATGCATAGATAAATAAATAAGGCAAATTACGTTGCGTATAACGTTAATGGCAAAACAGGCAGATACCTGCTAAAATGGGTGATTATTTTTGTGTGGGTTAAAATAGTTTTATGACAGAACAAGCTTATTTAGACGAGGTTAATGCACGTCGCACTTTTGCAATTATTTCTCACCCCGATGCGGGTAAAACAACTATTACCGAAAAGGTATTGTTATTTGGTCATGCAATCCAAACCGCAGGTACAGTTAAAGGGCGTGGTGCTAATGCTCAGCATGCTAAATCTGATTGGATGGAGATGGAAAAGCAACGTGGTATTTCAATTACTACCTCTGTGATGCAGTTTCCTTATAATGACTGCTTAGTTAATTTATTAGATACACCAGGGCATGAGGACTTTTCTGAAGATACTTATCGTACGTTAACAGCAGTTGATAGTTGTTTGATGGTGATCGATGCGGCTAAAGGGGTTGAAGATCGTACACGTAAATTAATGGAAGTGACACGATTACGTAATACGCCAATTTTGACGTTTATGAATAAGTTAGACCGTGATATTCGTGATCCAATGGAATTGCTTGATGAAGTCGAAAATGAACTCAATATAATGTGCGCACCAATTACTTGGCCAATTGGTTGTGGCAAATTATTTAAAGGTGTTTATCATTTAGCTAAAGATGAGACTTATCTTTATCAATCAGGTCAAGGTCATACTATTCAGGAAGTTCGTATTATTAAGGGGTTAACAAATCCCGATTTAGATTTAGCGGTCGGCGATGATCTAGCACAGCAACTACGTGAAGAACTTGAATTAGTACAAGGGGCATCTAATGAGTTTGATTTAGATGCCTTTTTATCGGGCGATTTAACCCCCGTCTTTTTTGGTACGGCATTGGGTAATTTTGGTGTTGATCATATGCTTGATGGTTTAACTGCTTGGGCTCCAACACCACAGCCTCGTCAAAGCGATAAGCGTGAAGTTGAATCATCAGAAGAAAAATTCAGTGGCTTTGTGTTTAAAATTCAAGCCAATATGGATCCAAAACATCGTGATCGTGTGGCATTTATGCGTATTGTGTCGGGGAAATATCAAAAAGGTATGAAGTTACGCCATGTGCGTGTTGCTAAAGATATTAATATCTCTGATGCTTTGACGTTTATGGCCGGTGATCGTGAACATGTTGAAGAGGCTTATGCTGGTGATATTATTGGTTTACATAACCATGGAACAATTCAAATTGGTGATACCTTTACTCAAGGTGAAGATCTTAAGTTTACGGGTATTCCTAACTTTGCTCCAGAATTGTTCCGTCGCATTCGTCTGAAAGATCCGCTAAAACAAAAGCAACTTTTGAAAGGACTTGTTCAGCTTTCAGAAGAGGGGGCTGTACAAGTGTTCCGTCCATTAGCAAATAATGACTTAATTGTGGGAGCTGTTGGGGTTTTACAATTTGATGTTGTGGTTGCTAGATTAAAATCTGAGTATAACGTTGAAGCCATCTATGAGCCGGTTAATGTGACAACAGCGCGTTGGGTTGAGTGCTCAGATGTGAAAAAACTGGAAGAGTTTAAACGTAAATGTGAACAGAATTTGGCATTGGATGGGGGGGATAACCTTTCCTATATTGCGCCAAGTATGGTTAATTTGAATTTGACCGAAGAGCGATATCCCGATGTTGAATTTAGGAAAACTCGTGAACATTAAATGTTCATTTTCTAATGATAAATTTATTAAGATACATTCGTGTTTTGGTAAAATCATTTTTGTATTTTTTTAAAACTGAGGTGAGCTAGCTGATATTATGGTTTATAAAAACAAAAAATTAGTTAATTTTATTTTTAGTGGAATTATTGGGTTACTGCTTATCACTTCTTCGTCTTTTGCCATCGAAAATAAGCTCACAAAGCCAGTTTTGATAGAAAAGGTGCAACAAAGCGAACGTGATAAGCGTCAATATGAAGTGATTGAGCTAGCAAATAAAATGCGAGTGTTACTTGTATCTGATCCTAAAGCCGTAAAATCACTGGCATCATTAGCATTACCTGTTGGTTCGTTGCAAGACCCAAAAGATCAGCAAGGGTTGGCTCATTATACTGAACATATGGTGTTAATGGGGTCAAAGAATTATCCCGAACCTGCTAGCTTTTCTCAGTTTTTAAGTCGTCATGCTGGTAGTTATAACGCAAGTACTGCCTCGCATCGAACTGCGTTTTATTTTGAGGTCGAAAATAGCGCTTTTGATAAAGCGCTTGATCATTTAGCCGATGCTATTAGCGAGCCAAATTTGGATCCTAAATTTGCCGATAAAGAACGTAATGCTGTTAATGCTGAAATGACAATGGCTAGATCGAATGATGGATTTCGTATTGGGCAAGTTGATTCGGAAACAATTAATCAAAGTCACCCTGCATCTCAATTTTCAGGCGGTAATTTAGAAACATTAAGTGATAAAGAAAATAGTAAATTGCAAGATGCTTTAGTGAATTTTCATAAAGATTACTATTCAGCCAATATTATGGTTGGCGTGATGTATAGCAATCAATCGATCAATAAATTGGCAAAACTAGCCGAAAATAGTTTTGGTAAAATCCCTAATAAAAATATTAATGCCCCAATAGTTGATAAGCCTGCTATAACGCCAAATGTGCTAAATAAACAGATTTCTATGGTACCTGCACAACCCAAAAAACTATTGTTTTTACAGTTTCCGATTGAAAATAATCTGGCTAAATTTGCCGATAAAACCGATGAGTATATCACTTATTTAATCAGTAACAGTAGCCATAATACGCTATCTGATCAGTTACAAAAGCAAGGTTTGATTGAAGGAATTAGTTCGTCTATCAATCCCATCCGTTATGGTAATAGTGGTATATTTAGTATTAATGTAAGTTTAACCGACGATGGACTTGCTCAAAAAGATAAAGTCATTGGCGCTATTTTTAATTATTTACAGTTAATTCAAAAGCAAGGAATTTCTGATGCTTATTATGAAGAGCTAAAAAAAGTTTTAGCGTTAGAATTTAAGTATCAAGATGTTGAGCGTGATATGTCTTATGTCGAATGGTTATCTGATCAGATGTTGTTATATCCAGTTCAAAATATACTAAATTCTGATTTTATTGCCACTAATTTTGATAAAACTGCGATCGCTTCACGTTTAAAAAGTTTGACTGCCAATAATGCTAGAATTTGGGTGATTTCGCCAAATCAAACGACTAATAAGACGGCTTATTTTGTTGATGCACCTTACAAAATTGATAATATTACTAGTGAGCAAAAAGCAAATTGGTTGGCTCTAGGTAAAAATTTCACATTTAGTTTACCTGAATTAAATCCTTATATTCCAGATAATTTCAAGATTTTAAAACAAAATCGTAATCAAGTTAAAACAGCTAAATTTAACAAACGTGGTAACCATTTCCATTTTTGCAGCCAATATTTTTATAATGAACCTAAAGCGGCGATTGTGGTTTCGTTACGGAATAACGAGGCTTTTAGTGATGCTAAAGCAGAGGTCGCTTTTAATTTACTTGATTACATTGCAAGTCGTAATTTAGAACAATTACGATTTCAGGCAGGCGTTGCGGGTATTTCGTTATCAACTGATAATGATAATGGTTTAATGATTTCAGCTAGCGGCTTTAGTCAGCATTTACCAAAAATGGTTACGGCCATACTTGATAGCTATCGTAATGCTACCATTGATGAGCAAAGTTTAGCATTAGCTAAATCTTGGTATTTGCAAGAATTGGATAAATCTGAGCATGCTAAAAGTTATTGGTTGGCGGTTAATCCTGTTAATGAATTGTCAAATTTGCCGTATTTTGAACGGGATGAAAGACGTCAAATCACAGCAACAATGACTATTAATGACGTGTTAACTTATCGCGATCATTTATTAACCCACTCAGTACCTTATATGCTTAGCTTGGGTAATTTGTCTAACGAGGATTCTTTAGATCTTTATCATTCCATTCAAAAAACACTAGTGCGTGATGTTGAATTTACTCCTGTTGATAATATTCAGATTAAAAAATCATTGGAGGCCAAAATGACTCAACACGCGAAAAGCACTGATAATGCTTTGATGATGAGCTATATTCCAACCGGTTATGATCGAATTAGCAGTCGTATGCTAAGTTATACGCTGTCTAAAATCATATCACCATGGTTTTTTGATCAATTGCGTACTAACGAGCAACTCGGCTACGCTGTATTTGCAGGCCCTGTTACAGTTGGAGATTCAGTTGGAATGAGTTTTATCATTCAAAGCAACCAATACGATCCAGTTTATTTATTTAAGCGTTACCAAGAATTTTATCCTGTTATATTAAGTAAGCTTAAAGCATTATCTAAAGAAGATATTGAGCAATATAAAAAAGCGGTACTTGATGAATTGAAAATGCCTCCGCAAACATTGGATGAAGAGTTTAGTCGCTATATGGCAGATTACCGTAATTCGCGTTTTGCGTTTGATTCACAGCACAAAAAAATTGAACAATTGAAAAAAATCACTCAACAAGATTTAGTTGATTTTTATAACCGTTCAGTTATGGATAAAAAAGGTTTTGTATTTGCATCGCAAGTTCTTGGTAAGCGTGAAGATAATGCTAAACAACCAGAGGCAATTTCTGAGTTTACTGAATTTGAAAATGTATCGGCATTGCAAAATGAGTTATTAAAATAGGTGTTATTTAAGTTGTTGATGAAAATATAGGCTATACCTGAAACATTTTGCCAAAAATTGGCATTGCTATCACCTTGTGATACACTGCCAAAATCTTAATAATTTGAGTGTATTATGATTACAGGATCGATTGATTATTGTGCTATAGGCCAGCGTTTACGTGCATATCGAATTGCCGCTTCGTTGAAAGCTGAGGATGTTGCAGAAAGTCTTAAAATCTCAAGAGCTGCAGTATATCGGTTAGAAAAAGGTGAAATTGTTAAAATCGAAACTTTAGAACGACTGGCATCTTTACTTGGCACCTCTTTTGCGAGTTTGCTCGGTATTGATACTGAATATTATTCGAGTGGTGAAGGTTTTTTTGAACGTATGCGCCAGTTAGAAGAACAATCAACCCATATCTATTCTCACTTCGATCCCTTTTCATTTTTATTAACTTCCCCTGATTACTTAACTCATTTATCTATGATGTTAAATGAGTCAAACCAGTCAATTGAATCTCAGAAATACTCAGTGATTTTGTCGATTTTAAAAGAACGTAAAAAGCAGTTTTATCAATCTATTCCTAAAGTAATTAATTTGATTAGCTTGCGTAATATTGAACGGTTTTTGCATATTGGCTTAGTGGGTAATTTGACTATTTCACCCGGTAAGAAGTCCGAAAGAATGCTACTTGCTCGTAACGAAATTTATCATTTAATTGAGCTAATAGAACAACAGACTTTTGCTTCAACTATTGCAATTACACAAGAAGCTATTCCATCGATTACATTTCAAATTTTTTACCAAAACGATGACCCTATTTCGTTGGCGATGAGTCCATTCCGTTTAGGTGAATTGCCGAATGTGACAACAGGTATTGCTTCTATTACTTCATCGCAAGATGCTATTAAACGTTATCGTCATCTTTTTGATAAGTTATGGCAAAATAGCGCTAAAGATTATCACGCTATTGATTTGCTAAAAGCAACATTAGATAAATTTTAAATATTTATGAAATCTTAACGAGAGACATTATGTTATCCTTGACGTTACAACCAATAAAATCATTTAGTGGCACTATTAATTTGCCAGGTTCTAAAAGCGTGTCTAATCGTGCTTTATTGTTATCAGCTCTAAGTAAAGGCAATACACGTTTAACTAATTTACTGGATAGCGATGATGTGCGTTATATGCTTGATGCTCTTGCTGCATTAGGTGTGAAGTACCAGCTATCACATGATCGCACTATTTGTGATATTCAGGGTGTAGGGGGGATGTTGCAATCTGACCATGCATTAGAGCTATTTTTAGGTAATGCCGGTACAGCAATGCGTCCACTGACGGCAGCTTTATGTCTTGGTCATAATAATATTGTGCTAACTGGCGAGCCACGCATGAAAGAGCGCCCAATTGGTCATTTAGTCGATGCGTTGCGTCAAGGTGGAGCTAAAATTGATTATCTTGAAAATGAAGGCTACCCACCGTTACATCTTTATGGTGGCTTTGCAGGTGGTAAAATCCAAGTTGATGGTTCGGTATCAAGCCAATTTTTAACCGCACTATTAATGGCTGCACCGTTAGCAAAACAAGACACTGAAATTACTATTATTGGTGATCTTGTTTCTAAGCCTTATATCGATATTACAATCAAAATGATGGCAATGTTTGGTGTGACTATAGTTAATAATAATTATCAATCATTTGTTATCAAGGCAAATCAATATTATCAATCTCCTGGTGATTATTTGGTTGAGGGTGATGCGTCATCTGCGTCTTATTTTTTAGCTGCTGCTGCTATTAAAGGTGGTACAGTCCGTGTTACGGGAATTGGTAAAAAAAGTTTGCAAGGCGATACGCAGTTTGCTCATGTGCTTGAAAAAATGGGCGCTAAAATTACTTGGGCAGATGATTATATTGAATGTTCACGTGGTGAATTGTATGGTATTGATATGGATATGAACCATATCCCCGATGCTGCAATGACTATTGCTACGACAGCGTTGTTTGCTAAAGGTCCTACTACGATTCGTAATATTTATAATTGGCGAGTAAAAGAAACTGATCGCTTATATGCGATGGCAACTGAATTAAGAAAAGTTGGTGCAACAGTTGATGAAGGTCACGATTATATTACCATTGTGCCACCCAATAAATTAATTCATGCTGAAATTGAAACTTATAATGATCATCGTATTGCTATGTGTTTTTCATTAGTGGCGCTTTCAGATACGCCTGTGACAATATTAGATCCTAAATGCACAATGAAAACTTTCCCTGATTATTTTGAACAATTTAAACAATTAAGTGAATAATAAAATGAATAAAATAGTTCCCGTTGTTGCTGTTGATGGGCCAAGTGGTGTTGGTAAGGGTACGTTATGTCAGGCATTAGCCAATCATTTTAAATGGCATCTTTTAGATTCAGGTGCTATTTATCGCGTACTGGCATTATCCGCTCTTGAAAAAAATATTTCATTGGATGATGAAAACCAGTTAGCGAATTTAGCATTAAATTTACCTTTGACTTTTAACTGTGATGATATTGAAGTTAAAGTTTTATTAAGCGGTATTGATGTAACTAAACGTATCCGCACCGAAGAAACTGGTGGCGCTGCTTCAAAAGTAGCAGCACTCAATAAAGTTAGAGTTGCATTACTACAGCGTCAACGTGATTTTAGACAAGCGCCGGGACTTATTGCAGATGGTCGAGATATGGGCAGTGTGGTGTTTAGCGATGCGCCTGTTAAAATTTTTCTTGATGCAAGTGTACAATCTCGTGCCGAAAGACGAATGAAACAGTTGCAACATAAGCAAAATCATGTTAAATTCGCCGAAATTTTGCAGGAGATAACAGAGCGTGATGAGCGTGATCGTAATCGGGCTGTTGCACCACTTAAACCTGCTGTTGATGCGTTAATAATTGATACTACATCGCTTTCTATTCAAGATGTCTTTGAACAATCTATTGCGTATATAAACAAAAAAATTGCGTTGTAAGTTAGTTTACAACGTGAGTAAACCAAGCTCCATCACAAGGATGAGTGGAGTATCGTAAATAACCCCCACAAGACATGATGTAATGTGGACGTTAAATTAATTTTAAGTATATAAATATGACTGAATCTTTTGCTCAACTCTTTGAAGAGTCTTTAAATCAACTAGACACTCGTTCTGGTAATATGATCCGTGGTACTGTCGTTGCAATCGACAAAGATGTTGTTTTAGTTGATGCTGGTTTAAAATCTGAATCCGCAATTCCAGTAGAGCAGTTTAAAAATGCCCAAGGTGAACTAGAAGTTCAAGTTGGCGATATTGTTGATGTTGTGCTTGACTCAATTGAAGATGGCTTTGGCGAAACAATTTTATCTCGCGAAAAAGCTAAACGTCATGAAGCATGGATAATACTAGAAAAAGCAGTTGAAGATGCTGCAACAGTTTTAGGTGTTATCAATGGTAAAGTTAAAGGTGGCTTTACGGTTGATCTTAATGGCGTTCGTGCGTTCCTTCCTGGTTCGCTTGTTGATGTTCGTCCATTACGCGATACTTCTCATATCGAAAACAGAGAAATCGAATTAAAAGTAATTAAATTAGATCAAAAACGTAACAACGTTGTTGTATCACGTCGTGCGGTTATTGAATCTGAAAATAGTGCAGAAAGAGAACAACTTCTTGAAAATCTACAAGAAGGTTCAGAAGTTAAAGGTATTATTAAAAATCTTACTGATTACGGTGCGTTCGTTGATCTTGGTGGGGTTGATGGTTTACTTCACATCACAGATATGGCTTGGAAACGTGTTAAACATCCAAGCGAAGTGGTTGAGGTGGGGCAAGAATTACTTGTTAAAGTACTTAAGTTTGATAAAGACCGTTCACGTGTATCTCTTGGCTTAAAACAATTAGGCGAAGATCCATGGGTTTCAATTGCGAAACGTTACCCTGAAGGTACTAAAGTAACTGGTAAAGTAACTAACTTAACTGACTACGGTTGTTTTGTTGAAATCGAAACTGGTGTTGAAGGTTTAGTTCACGTTTCTGAAATGGATTGGACAAACAAAAATATCCACCCATCTAAAGTAGTTAGTTTAGGTGATGAAGTTGAAGTTATTGTTCTTGAAATTGATGAAGAACGTCGTCGTATTTCTCTTGGTCTTAAACAATGTAAACCAAACCCATGGTTACAATTTGCTGAATCACACAATAAAGGTGATAAAGTTAGCGGTAAGATTAAGTCAATCACAGATTTCGGTATCTTTATTGGTTTAGATGGCGGTATTGATGGTTTAGTTCATCTTTCAGATATTTCTTGGAATATGCCTGGCGAAGAAGCGGTTAAAGCTTATAAGAAAGGTGACGATATTGAAGCTGTTGTGTTGCAAGTTGATGCAGAACGTGAACGTATCTCTTTAGGTGTTAAACAACTAGAAAATGATCCATTTAGTAGCTTTGCGTCTAACTACAAAAAAGGCACTATCGTTAAAGGTACTGTAACAACTGTTGACGCTAAAGGTGCAACTATCGAAATCGCTGAAGGTATTGAAGGCTACTTAAAAGCTCAAGATATTGCTCGTGAGCGTATTGAAGATGCAACAACAGCATTAAAAGTTGGTGATGAAGTTGAAGCTAAGATTGTGAATATCGATCGTAAAACTCGCGCAATTTCATTATCAGTACGTGCAAAAGATGAAGCTGACGAAAAAGAAGCTCTTGCTGCTGTAAATAATACTGCAACTCAAGAAGATGTGTCATTTACTAATGCAATGGCTGAAGCATTCAAAGCCGCATCAAAAACTGAGTAAAAAATATTTATGTAAAGAGTAAAGAGGGCTTGCCCTCTTTTTCTTTTGTGGTATAAAATGAACAAGTTACATACCGCATAAATAAATTAGGAGTGATCATGAATAGATCAGATTTAGTAGAACGAATTGTTAACTGGCGAACACATCTTCCTGTTCAACTGGTTGATGATTCAGTTAGAGATATCATCGAACAGATCGCTTTAGCTATGGAAAGTAACGATCGTGTAGAAATTCGAGGCTTTGGTAGTTTTAGTTTAAACTACCGTGCTCCACGTAAAGCTAGAAACCCAAGAACTGGTGGTAATGTTGAAGTTAAACATAAATATATCCCTCATTTCAAACCGGGTAAAGAGTTACGTGAAAGAGTAAATAAGGCAGTAAATGCATAGTCTTTAAATTCTATATTTAGCAAAAGGCCATTGGGTAAAATCAATGGCTTTTTATTTTTAATAATTTAATTTTGTATTTAGCCATTTTTCAGTAGTTTAGTTACTCCAATCAATTAATAATTTATCAATTTAACATCCTCAAATATTTTCTAGTGTGATCTCCGTACTTTCTTATTTTTCCAAAATTTAAAATGCTATGAATAGTTTTAATAAATTTTTTCTAGATTAATAATAAAATTGGAAGCTAGATCTAAAATTTCAAACACAATTCTTTTTTTACGATATCAAGTGATAAGCTGATTATTTATATAAAATAAATATGACAACTTTTAATGCGACAATCTTATTCTCTTGATTTATTAGCTACCATGTTTTCATTGGGTTGCTTACCAATACTGTTTTTACCACATTTATTGTCTGATCTTCAGTGGTATTTTATTGCTATTATTTTGCTTGTTTTGGTATTGTTTGTTCTGGTTAAATTTTGCTGGTATTTATCTATTATTATCGTATTTGGCTTAGGTTTTTTATGGTCTGTTGCTTATTCTAAGCAATATTTAACCAATATTTCACCTTATATTGATAAAACGTTAGTTGTTAAAGCAAAAGTTGTAGACATTAATACCCGTCAAAAAACAACTGCAATATCTCCTTATTATTTGTCATTTTCTATTTTTTCTATTTCAGGTTTTACACTTTCTAATAATATTCCCATTTCGGTTTATTGGGATAATCCTATAGCACCAAAATCAGGGCAAACTTGGCAATTAACATTAAAGACAAAAGTTATGCATAGCTATCTTAATGAGGGGGGATTTGATAGCCAGCGCTTTTCAATAGCAAACCGAAGTTTATTATCAGCAAAATTAGTTGATGCAAAATTATTAGACGATAAATCTAATTTAAAACAATTAATTGTTGATTTGGCACTTCCTTACATCGATTTATTTGATTATCGAGACATCTTGCTTGCTCTTACTTTTGGTGATCGTTCTCAGCTAGATGAATCTCATCGTATGGTAATGATGCAAACCGGGATTGCTCATTTAATGGCAATATCGGGTATGCATATTTTAGTCGTTTTTGGTCTTAGTCGTCTTTTGGTTAAGATTGTTCTGTTTTTTATTCCAAAGCGTTTCATCCATTTTTTTGTGCCTATTGTAATAGGTTGGTTATCTGCATTTTTTTACGCTTGGTTGACAGGATTAAATCCCCCCACTTTGCGAGCTATATTGGCCTTATCTATCTGGATTTATTTGTGTTATAAAAAAAATCAAATTAGTGCATGGCAAAAGGTTAACCGAATTATTGCATTACTATTGTTATTTGATCCATTGATGATTTTGTCTGAAAGTTTTTGGTTATCTTGTTATGCCGTAATTAGCTTAATTTTTTTATTTGAATGGTTACCAATACCTCAAGAAATAAAATATAAAAAGCGTTGGTATATGGTTAGATTATTACATTTGCAATTGGGTTTAACTATGTTATTGCTTCCTATTCAATGTTTTGTTTTTCAGGGAGTTAGTGGCGTTTCTATTTTAACGAATTTAATTGCAATTCCTATTATTTCGTTATGTACTTTTCCTGCTGTTTTATTTGCGTTGATATTTAGCCTTATGGACTGTTTTTATATCGCATTATGGTGTTGGTCAATTGCTGATAAATCATTAGAGTGGTTATTTTTTAGTTTAAATTGGTTCAATTTTCTATGGCTTAAAATTCCTGCAAATTTTTATTTGTTAAGTTTTGTTGGTTGGCTTACTGTCATTATCATACGCACAGGATCTTGGCGCCGTTTTAGCGTTACTTTAGCTGTTATTTTTATGTTATTAATTACGCCTATTTTTAAACAGCCACATTATCGCTGGCGGTTAGATATGCTAGATGTTGGCCATGGATTGGCGATTGTTATTCATGATGGAAAGTCAGCAATTTTGTATGATACTGGTGCAAAATGGGAAAAAAGTTCAGCGGTAGAAAGAATCATCATTCCTTTTTTACAATGGCATAATTTGAATGTACAAGGCATTATTATTAGCCATCAACACAATGATCATGTTGGTGGTTTGGATATGTTACAATATGTTTATCCTAAAGCATGGTTAATGAGCTCTTCTTCTAGTTTTAATAATGACTATCAATGCTTAGCTGGCAATCATTTTATTTGGAACGAACTAACGTTTAGTGTGTTATGGCCTAATAAATTAGTTGATTATGCTCAAAATGAAGACTCTTGTGTAGTGCAAATTAGTGATGGGCGGTTTTCTGTATTATTAACGGGTGATTTAGAGCGTAATCAAGAGTATCAATTAGTGACTAAATACAAAAACCAGCTAACTTCGACTATTTTACAAGCGCCACATCATGGTAGTAATACTTCATCAAGTTATCCATTTTTAAATCATGTTAAACCAGTAAAGTTATTAGTTTCTACTTCTCGGTATAATCCTTGGAAACTACCTTCCTCTAAAGTAATAAGGAAGTATCAAGATTTACAACTAGATAGCTATGTTACGGCTAAAACAGGGCAAATAAGTCTATTTTTTGATAAACAAACTTGGCAGCTAAAAACTATGCGAGGTGAAATTAAACCTAGATGGTATCATGATTGGTTTGGTAGTTTTCCAATTTATGAGTAAAATAAGCTACCTTTGGTTATAAGTTGCTATTTTTATAATTGTGATATCAACATTAAGATATACGCAATTTTACTAAATTTAATCGAGTGATGTTAAAGTTATGATTGAAAAACTATGGTATGGTAAAAATCGTTTATTTTGGTTACTCATACCATTTTCTTTATTATATGGTTTGATTGCTTTTGTTCGTCGCTCTTTATATCAAGTTGGAATTTTAAAAGCTTGGCGTTCACCCGTGCCTATCATTATTATTGGCAATTTATCTGTTGGTGGTAATGGTAAAACACCATTAGTTGTTGGTTTAATTGAATCACTAAAACAAAAAGGGTTACAAGTTGGCGTTGTTTCTCGTGGCTATGGCGGTAATGCTGACAGTTATCCTCTTATTTTAGATAAAACAACAACAACCGAACAAGCCGGTGATGAGCCTGTGCTGATTTATCAACGTACTAATGTGCCTGTTGCGGTATCTCCGCATCGTTCTGAAGCTGTTCAAGCGCTATTAAAGCGATATCAATTAGATGTTATTTTGACTGATGATGGTTTGCAACATTATGCATTATCGCGTGATATTGAGGTGGTAGTTGTTGATGGAAAACGTTTATTTGGTAATGGATGGTGGATGCCAGCGGGGCCAATGCGAGAGCGAGAAAGTCGATTAAAATCGGTTGATTTGATTATTATAAATGGTGATAGTGTAAATGACCTAGCTCAACAGTACCCGAATAAAGCCTATACCATGCAATTAGCACCGCGATACGCAGTAAATTTGCTTACTCAAGAAAGAAAACCATTATCTTCATTACAAAGTATTTGCGCTATTGCAGGCATTAGTAATCCCAACCGTTTTTTTGATATGTTGATTAAAATGCAAACGAATGTGATTAAAACCGTTCCTTTTGCTGATCATCAAAAATTTACGTTGTCATTGTTAAACGATATTGCAAATTGTGACCAAACTCTTTTAATGACTGAAAAAGATGCGGTTAAGTGCAGACAATTTGCTCAACCAAATTGGTGGTATCTTCCTGTTGATGCGGTAATACCCGCGCAAGCAATTGAGCAGATCTGTTCTTTATTAGATAAAATAAATTCCCAAAGAGAATAAAATATGAAAGAAATCCTTTTGAGTGCACTTGCTTGTCCAAAATGCCATGGGCAACTACAGTACGATGCCAGCAATCAGCAACTAATTTGTTCAGCTGATAACTTAGTTTATACAGTAAAAGATAATATTCCTGTTTTGCTTGAATGTGAAGCAAAGCCACTTAATAAACCAGTATCTATTCCAGAATAAAAAGATAGGATATTAGTTATGAATTTTTCGGTTATTATTCCTGCTAGATATGGTTCAAGCCGTTTACCAGCTAAGCCACTAGCGGACATTCATGGAAAACCTATGATTGTGCGTGTAATGGAGCAAGCTCAAAAATCCTTAGCCAATCGAGTGATCATTGCAACCGATCATCAGCAAGTTTTTGATGTGGTCAAAACGCATGGCGGAGAAGTCATTCTTACAAGTGATAAGCATAATTCAGGCACTGAAAGGTTGGCAGAAGTTATTAATGCTTATCAATTTGCAGATGATGAAATTATTGTCAATGTACAGGGCGATGAACCCTTAATTCCACCTGTTATTATTAACCAAGTGGCTGAAAATTTAGTGCAATATAAAACAGGAATGGCAACGTTGGCCGTACCAATTGACTCTGTTGAAGAGGCATTTAATACTGGTGCGGTTAAGGTTGTGACTGATAAAGATGGTTATGCGCTTTATTTTTCTCGTGCTACGATTCCTTGGGAACGAGATCGATTTGCAAAATCGACCAATCTATTAAAACAGTCCTGCATTGGTGATTTTTATCTTCGTCATATTGGTATTTATGCCTATCGTGCTGGTTTTATTCGTCAGTATATTAATTGGGCACCATCTTTACTTGAGCAAATTGAAATGCTTGAACAACTTAGAGTGCTTTGGTATGGCGAAAGGATCCATGTTGCCGTGGCAAAACAATTTCCAGCGATTGGTGTTGATACTTTGGAAGATTTAGAAAAAGTCAGAGCGTTATTCAAGGAGTAAGCAATGGCAAACTTTACTGGATTTACGCAAGAGGGACTTAATTTCTTACAAGATGCTTGGATAAATAACAGCAAACCATGGTTTGAAGAACATCGTGCTATTTATGATAACGATTTAGTTAAACCATTTAGGCTTTTAGTTGAACAATTAGCACCAGAAATGCTTAAAATTGACGAGTGGTTTGAAACTCGCCCCGCTATTGGTAAAACGATTTCACGTATACATCGAGATACCCGTTTTTCAAATGATAAATCACTTTATCGTAGCCGATTATGGTTGACATTTAAAAGACCTAATAGAGATTGGAAAGAAGCACCTGCTTATTTTTTTGAAATTAGCCCAAGCAGCTATCAATATGGACTTGGCTATTATTGTTCATCAAAACAAACGATGGATATTTTTCGAGATGAAATTCTTAACGATACTAAGAAGTTTTTATCCATGACACGTTGTGTCAAAAAACCATTTGAACTTGTTGGAGAAAGTTATAAACGTCCTTTAATCAAAGAGCAGGATGAAAAAATTGCAACATGGTATAACAGAAAAAATCTTGCAGTTATGGTCACAAGTAATCATATTGAAGATGTGTTAAATAGTGACTTACCCCAAAAATTAGTTAAAGGGTTTAAACAGTTAGTTCCGCTTTATGATTATTTAATGCGAGTAGAAATGATAAAAAACATACCAACTCTTTAGCTTTTTTAAATTAGTTTTAATATTAAATATTAGGAAAATTCAATATAAGCTCTTTAATACCATTAATTATAAACTGTGTTCCAACGCAAACTAATAAAAATCCCATAATTCTTGAAGTGGCTTCAATGCCACTTTTTCCCATAAAACGCATTATACTGCCTGCACTGCGCATACAAAACCAAAGAATAATACATAATAATAAAGGCACTAAAATGGAAGCGGTATATACAACCCAATTTGAAACATCGTAACCGCCACTTTTTACTGTTGATGACATACTAATTATCATTGCTATGGTTCCTGGTCCTGCAGTACTTGGCATAGCGAGTGGTACAAAAGCAATATTATTTGAAATTTCTTTCTTTTTGGCATCGGCTTCAAGGGTTTTATGTGATGGCTGTTGTGGAAACAACATTCTAAAACCAATAATCCCCACAATCATACCACCAGCGATGCGTAATCCGGGGATTGATATGCCAAATGTACTCATTACTAATTGTCCGCAATAAAATGACACAACCATAATCATGAAAACGTAAATGCAGGTTAACTTTGACTGGTAATTACGCTCTTCATTGGTCATATCACCAGATAGACCCAATAAAAGTACTACAGTGGTTAAAGGATTCGTTAGGGGGATAAACAAAATTAAACCAAAGCCGACAGTTTGTATAAGTTCCAACATAAATTTATTTAATTCTATTAAAAATTACAGCTAAGTATAATTGAAATAAACAGAAAATGATATATTGGGCGTAAGTTAACGCCCAATATTGGGTAAGAGATAATAGGTAAATTTAGAATGGAATATCGTCATCAAAATCCATAGGCGGTTCTGGTGTTGCTGCAGGTTGTGCTGGTGCATTTTGTGTTGTAGAACGGGATTGAGCCGCTGGTGCAGATGATGTGTTATTGGCACTTTGTCCCCAATTTTGTGAACTGTCGCCCATGTTTTCACCATTATTGCGTCCGCCTAAAATCTGTAAAGTACCACCAATAGGGTTAATTACAACTTCTGTTGTGTAACGATCTTGTCCTGACTGATCTTGCCATTTTCGAGTTTGTAATTGTCCTTCAAGATAAACTTGTGAACCTTTTTTTAGGTATTCGCCCGCAATTTCAGCTAATTTACCAAATATAACAACGCGATGCCATTCAGTACGATCACGGTTTTCACCAGTTTGTTTATCCTTCCATGTTTCTGACGTTGCAATACTAATATTGGCAACGGCGTTACCATTAGACATGTAACGAACTTCGGGATCTTGACCTAAGTTACCAACTAAAATGACTTTATTTATTCCTCGATTGGCCATTATTGACTCCTAAAAATTGCATAAATATTTAAGTTGCGTATTGTAACATGAGACTACAGTAATATCAGCGAATTTAATTCAATTATGGAATTTTGCTCTCTTTTTATAAAGATATAGAAAGATTGGTGTGGACATAGGAATTTGTTGCTATAACGAGTATAATACCAAGCATTTGTTAATGTAATGTTCTAAAAAATTCCCTCAATAGGAGGCCTTATGATTAATGCGTTTGGATTAAAAAACAAACAATTAGTAAAAATTAATGAAGGCGATATCAATAATGCGACCTGGATTGATTTAATTGAACCAGAAGAAGCCGATCGTGATTTTGTTTTAACACATTTAGGACAAAACTTAGCAACCAGTATTGAGCTAGATGATATCGAAGCATCAGCGCGTTTTTTTGAAGATAATGAAGGTTTACATGTCCACTCATTCTTTTTTTACGAAGATGCTGAAGATCGAGCTGGTAACTCGACAGTGGCTTTCACTGTGCATAATGGACGTTTGTTTACATTGCGTGAACGCGATTTACCTGCATTCCGTTTATATCGAATGCGTTCACGTTATCAAACTATGGGTGATGGAAATCCTTACGAAGTATTACTTGATTTATTTGAAGTTAAAGTTGAACAGTTAGCCGATCAAATTGAAAATATTTATAGTGAACTTGAAGAGTTGAGCTTAATTATTATGGATCGCTCAGCTCAAGAACATTATGATGAAGCCATTACTTCGTTAGCTGAACTTGAAGATACTGCTTGGAAAGTGCGTCTTTGTTTAATGGATAGCCAGCGTGCGGTCAATTATTTAGTTCGTCGAGCTAAAATGCCTGTGGATCAGCTAGAACAAGCTCGTGAGGTGATTCGAGATATTGAATCGCTTGTGCCACATAATGAATCATTATTTCAAAAAGTGAACTTTTTAATGCAGGCTGCAACCAGTTTTATTAATATTGAACAAAGTCGAATTATTAAAATTTTCTCGGTGGTTTCGGTTGTGTTTTTACCACCAACAGTGGTGGCATCAGCTTACGGTATGAACTTTGAATTTATGCCTGAATTAAAATGGGAATATGGTTACCCATTTTCATTACTATTGATGTTATTAGCGGGTGTTGCACCTTATATTTATTTTAAGCTTAAGAAGTGGCTATAGATTACTCTATCTTATTATCTTTATCCGTTAATACTTTGTGAATTAATGGAGATCATCTTTGTGGTTATCATTTTAGGTAATTGAGTGAGTTTTATGTCAGTATTTAAGGGCATTAGCAGTTATACTTTCTTCAATTGATAGTTAATGCTTGTCATTTAAATAAAAAAATTGATTTATCATAAAGGAAATAACATGAGTCAATATGCTCTAGTTACCGATATCGGTGGAACCAATGCCAGATTTGCACTTTATAACTTAGCAACTAATGAATTATCATCAATTACTAAAGTGCTTATTGCAAAAGATGATGTGTTATTAACATTAGTTAAAAACTATTTAGCATCCCAATCGGTAATCGTTAAAATGGCATGTATTGCTATTGCTTGCCCGATCGATGATAGTGATGTGATAAAAATGACAAATAACAATTTGTCATTTTCACGTTCAGAGCTTGTTAAAGAATTAAATTTGACTAAGCTTGAAGTGATTAATGATTTTACAGCAGTATCAATGTCAATTGCTAAATTACCAAAACAAGATCTTGTAAAAATTGGTGGTGACGAACCTAATTTAAATTACCCCATTGCGATTTATGGTGCTGGAACAGGGCTTGGTGTGTCACATTTGATTAAAGTCAATGAACATTGGATTACGTTATCAGGAGAGGGCGGACATACTGAATTGCCAATGACAAGCGATGATGAAGATCGTATTTTAGCCGAACTACGAAAAAAATTTGGGCGTGTCTCTACAGAGCGGTTTTTATCGGGTAATGGGATTGTTAATATTTATCAAGCCTTACAACATATTAACAATGAACCAATAGAAGAAATTACACCCGATATTATTGTCAAAAAAGCATTATCAAAAAGCTGTCCACTTTGCTTACAAACATTAACCTATTTTTGTACTTTTATGGGGCGTTTTGGTGGTAATTTAGCATTAACACTTAATACACAAGGCGGTGTTTATATTGCTGGTGGGATTGTACCACGTTTTATTGAATTTTTTAAAACATCACCATTTAGACAGGCTTTTGAACATAAAGGTCGTATGTCATATTTAGTCAAGAAAATCCCTGTTTATGTGATAACACATGATGACCCTGGTCTATTTGGCGCTGGTGTTTATTTACAAAATTGTCTTACATAATATTGATGAGTGAAGGTTTTATTTTATGATGTGGTGTTATATTTATCGAAGTACCAAAAAAGAAAATTGTTATTTATATATGGAAAATGAAAATGATTTTTCAGCTATTCCTGAAAAAATAATGTCTATTTTTGGTTCGCCGGTATTTGTGATGAAAGTGCTTCTTGATGGCAAAAGACGTTTTGTTGTGGGGACTTCGGATGAAATTGAAAAAAAAATCAAAACAGATGGATTTTTTTTACAAATGTTAAAAGAAGATGATTTTAAAGTATGATTGAGCCATTTTGGGAGCATAAAACGTTAGAACAGATGAGCGACGATGAATGGGAACAACTTTGCGATGGTTGCGGTCAGTGTTGCTTAAATAAATTGATGGATGAAGATACTGACGAAATATTATATACCAATGTCGCTTGCAATTTGCTTGATTCTAATACTTGTCAATGTAAACACTATTATAATCGCTTCGATTATGAACCTGATTGTATCAAGTTAACTCGTGATAACCTTCTCACTATTGAATGGTTACCATTAACTTGTACTTATCGTTATTTTTCTGAAACGGGGCAATTACCTGATTGGCATCCGCTTATTACGGGCAATAAGAAACTTATGCACAAGCTAAAAATTTCGGTTAAAAATCGCATTGTTTATGAAAAAGATGTAATTTGTTGGGAAGATCATATTATCTAAAAAAGCTATGGCATTATCAGCTTGTTTATCCGCCTTGATATCATTTAATTTAACTAGCATATTGATGATATGATCTTGTTTTGAAAAATTAAATAAAATCAATACCTTTTCTGACGGTTTTTATTCGTAATAAAATCACTTTTTAGTGGGCGATTTTCAAACTTAGCAAGGTTTGTTGTTATTTGTCTATTGTGCGATTAGATCAAAAAAGCCCGCTAAAAAGCGCGCTTTTTGTTAACAAGCTAAGGTTGCTATTGCTCCCTGTTATTTGGATTTAAAGTACAAGCCATAAATATCCTACAATATCAATAGCAAACATATTTAAAAACATCAAAATAAATACAAAAATCATAAATGAAATATCGATCATGCCAATAGGTGGTACGATGCGTCGAATTGGTGCTATAAGTGGTTCTGTTAGCTGGGCAAGCAATTCATCAGCATTCGATTGCCCTCGGCTTACCCAACTTAAAATTGCTCTAAATAGTAATAACCAAAATAATAAATGCCCAAATGCGTGAGCGATAGCCGCAATAGCATATAAAAGATATCCAACAGGCCAGTTTAAATTATTGATGATTCCATAATAGCCAATAAACGTAATTTTTATGAAAGCAAAAAAGTATAAAAGAACCCATGTAGCTGTATCTATATGTTTTATAGAGGGAATAACTTTGCGGAGTGGTGCAATAATTGGTTGGGTTATTCGAACAATAAATTGGGTAAATGGATTATAGAAATTGACCCGTACACGTTGCATCCATAAACGTAGAATTAAAACGTATAAGCATACCGTTAAAAGGGTTTTTCCTAAAAAATAAAGCGATGCCATTTAAGACTCCTTAAAATAAACTATCTAGGCAATATATCACAAATACTGTCTTGCTCCAAAAATTGCCGTGCCAATGCGAACCATTGTGCTACCAGCAATAATCGCTGCTTGCATGTCGTTACTCATGCCCATAGATAATGTGTCCATAAATGGATAATCGGCTTGTAAAGAATGTAGTAGTTCCTGCATTTTAATAAAGACATGTAATTGTTTGTCAAAATCATTTTCAATTTCAGGAATGGCCATTAAACCACGCAAATTCAAATTGGGTAGTGTAAGGATTTGCTTAGCCAAATCTGCTACTTCGTTAGGTAAAATCCCTGATTTACTTGCTTCTTGGCTAATATTGACCTGAATTAATACATTTAATTTAGCCATTGATGTAGGGCGCTGGTCATTTAAGCGTTTAGCAATTTTAAAACGATCAATGGTATGCATCCAATCGAAGTGTTCGGCGACTAATTTACTTTTGTTCGATTGTAATGGACCAATAAAATGCCATGTTAATGGCGTGTTGGGATGGGTTTGTTTAAAGTGCAGGATCTTTTCAACACCTTCTTGAACATAGTTTTCACCAAAAGAAAGTTGACCGGCATCTATTGCTTGTTTGATTAAGGTCACGGGTTTTGTTTTACTGACCGCAATAAGTTCGATTGTATTGGGATCTCTTTCGCATTTTTCGGTTATTTTTTGAATTGTGCTTCTGATAGTAAGTAAATTGTCACGTACTGTATTCATGTTAATTCCCAATTAATAAACCAATAGGTCAAATGTAATGTTAAATTCAATGTTGTCGCTTAGTGTAACGCAAAAAGCGTCCGATTTGCACCTTTCAAGTGGTGAAGTTGCACGCATTCGCATTAATGGACAATTACAGTGTTTATCAAATGAAAAGTTATCACCTTTAGCGTTAGAAACTGAATTATTAACGTTACTCAATCAATCACAAAAAATACAATTACAACAGGAAAAACAAATTGATTTAGCCTATCAATCTCCTGAAATAGGGCGTTTTAGAGTCAATATTTTTTATCAACAACGTGGTATTTCGGCTGTGTTTCGAATCATTAAAAATGATATTCCAGATCTGGCTGAAATAGGTGCTCCTGAGGTTTTCAAAAAGCTAATAATGCATGAAAGCGGTATTATTTTAGTGACAGGCGCCACAGGAAGTGGTAAATCAACGACACTTGCATCATTAATTGAGTACATTAATTTGACTCAATCTAAACACATTATTACTTTAGAAGATCCTATTGAATTTATTTATCACAATCAATATTCACTAATTCAACAAAGGGAACTTACAACTTTTGATCATGCACTTGATAGCCTTTTAAGGCAAGATCCTGACATAATCTTGCTTGGAGAGTTACGTAATAAAAAAGCTATTCAAACCGCATTAACAGTAGCTGAAACAGGACATTTAGTTTTTGCTACTTTGCATACAAATTCTGCTATTCAGACTATTAATCGTATTATTGATGTATTTGAAGAGAGTTCACGAGATTTTATTCGTACTCAATTATCTCATAGTTTAAAGGCAATAATAAGTCAGAAACTAGTCAACACCGAAAATGGACGTAAAGCTTTATTTGAAGTACTTATTAACACTCCTGCTGTAAGTAATTTAATCAATGAAGGCAAAATTAAGCAGATTTTATCCCTTATGCAGACAGGACAGCAATATGGAATGCAAGTGATGCCAGAAAATTAACATAATTTATTATTTTTATAGAACTTGATGTTGAGTTTTTTTAATACAAAATTTTGAGATTTCTATTTAAAATCATTTATAATCTTTTAAATAGTCTTTCTTAAAAGAGGGTAATAAATGGAACAACGAATTGGTTTTATCGGTTTAGGCAATATGGGTAATGCGATATTACAAGGTATTTTAGCAAGTAATATCGTATCTGGAACACAAATGTATGTTTATGACCCTCATCCTGATAAAGGTCAAGTTCTTAATCAAAATTATTCTATTTATAATCTTGATTCTGCAAGAGATGTTGCTCGTGAGTCGGATATTGTTTTTGTTGCCGTTAAACCTAATGTGATTGTGGATGTACTTAGTGATATTCAAAAAGAATTAAAAAAGAACACTATCGTTATTTCAATTGCAGCAGGTGTTACTATTAAAACAATTGCAAAATGTGTTGGTTATGAGCAAAAAATTGTTCGTGTTATGCCAAATACCCCCGCGCTTGTTAATGCAGCTATGTGTTCAATTACACCGAATACTGAAGTTACCGATGAGGAATTGTCTGTCGTTCAACAGTTATTAAATTGTATTGGTGAAACAGAAGTTGTGCCTGAGTATTTAATTGATGCTGTTATTGGTGCTAGTGGATCTTCTCCAGCTTTTGTTTTTATGTTTATTGAAGCACTTGCTGATGGTGCAGTAAAAGGGGGATTATCCAGAAAACAAGCTTATAAGTTTGCTGCACAAGCTGTTTTGGGATCGGCAAAACTATTATTAGAAACAGGTAAGCACCCAGGCGAGTTAAAAGATATGGTCTGTTCTCCTGCAGGTACAACTATTGAAGGCGTTCATGCGCTAGAAGAAAATGGATTTAGAGCAGCTGTGATTGATGCAGTTGAAGCTACGATAAAAAAATCGAAACAAATGGCAGAAAGCTAATATAAGTTTATAATGTTATCCCATTGAATAAACAAACTATAATTTTTTTATGCTCGTTTCTTAAATAAATCTTTCAAAAGATTGCTTGCATTAGTGATCTTTTTATGCGTAAATAGTCATAAGCATATGACATGCGGATTTATTTTATAACATTTAGATATATGTAGTTTGTAGTTTACTCGTCTTTGGAATTAGTTTTCTTTAGTATCTTCTTCTTAGTGTTAATAAGTAATCTAGGTTTTATGTTTTTGAATATAGCCCTTAGTGGCTGAGATTAATTTATTTATAGGAAGATTATTATGTCTAAGAAAACTGGTCAAGTTAAATGGTTCAACGAAAGTAAAGGTTTTGGTTTTATTTCTCCTGCTGATGGTAGCAAAGATGTATTTGTACACTTTTCTGCAATTTCAGGCGATGGTTTTAAAACCTTAGGTGAAGGTCAACAAGTAGAATTTTCTATTCAAGATAGTCCACGTGGTCCCGCGGCTGCTGATGTTACCGTTATCTAAAATTTAGACTTTATTTTTTGATTAATACCCTATCAGTAAGTAGTTACTGGTAGGGTATTTTTGTATATAGACTTGCCACTTTAAATTTTTTATTATACTTTGGCTATTTTTAGCATTAATTATCATTTTTTATGATATTTCTAATAAATTTATGATGTAAGGAAAGAAAAGTAAAATGAAAAAATTATTATTATCTGTTGTGTTACTAAGTTTCTCTACCATTTCTATGGCGGAGGATTTATCTGAATCATGTAAAACCTATTTTGATAAAGTTGATAGTTTAGTTAAAGCTATTCCTGAAGGTTCTCTAACGAAGCAACAATCTGATATGATTAAACAAAACTTAGAAATGGGAAAACAACAAATTTCCTCAATGCCCGAAGACAAACAAGAGTCAGCTTGTAAACAAGGTATGGGTTTGCTTAAACAACTTGAAGCTTCAATTCCTAAAAAATAAGTACTTCTGAACGTGATTATTGTTTATTGTGACGATAATCCCATGGGGCTATTGGATGTTTATCCTTCCATAGTCCTTTTTTGTTTTGTTTAGCAATTTCTTCTAGTTTTACCATTGCTTTGTTGTTAGCTGTGTTGTGATAACGATAGGCCCAAGCATAACCATCTTCGACCATTTTGGCATTGATATTGACTTTATTTAAGAAAATAGTACCTAAGGCTCTTTTATAGATATCTTTTTTATTTTCTTTAACGAACACGTTTTTCCCTGCAATGAGTAAGGCTAAGTGTTTTCGCGATGCATTGCCATAAGCTTGACTGCGTTCAGGTGCATCGACATCAAGTAAACGAACGCGGATTTTTTGTTTTGTGAAGGTTAGAATATCGACGGTATCGCCGTCAATGACTTTGACAACTTTACCGCTGAAATCAGCGTAAGCTAATGTGTTTGATAAACAAAATAAAATAATACAAACAAATAGATGTTTTATGTGATTCATTATTAATTAAGGAAAAAATGAAATTTGTAGCATTATACATTGGTTATTGAAACTCAGTAAGCTGCGATGTTTTTTTAATTGACAATTAATGAGTTATTTCACAATTGTTCATGTTTTGAATATGATAAAAAAATCCATGATATGCAGCTTCACTCATATAGAGTAAAGCTGACAAAAGAGAATGTTAAATTAAAATGCGTTGGTATCTTGGAATAGACCTACTTTTAAATCGGACGCTTGGTAAATGAGTTTGCCATCAACAAAAACCTCACCATCACCAATTCCCATAATTAGTTTACGATTAATTACACGTTTAAAATGGATTTTATAAGTCACTTTTTTATTGGTTGGTAATACTTGCCCTGTAAATTTTACTTCACCAACACCTAAAGCACGACCTTTACCTTTACCACCAATCCAGCCTAAATAAAAGCCAACTAATTGCCACATAGCATCAAGCCCAAGGCAGCCTGGCATAACTGGATCATTTTTGAAATGACATTTAAAAAACCATAAATCAGGATTAATATCAAGCTCTGCTTCGACAAATCCTTTGCCAAAATTACCGCCATTTTCATTCATCTCGATAACACGATCCATCATTAACATTGAGTCAGACGGTAATGGTGGCCCATCATGACCAAATAGTTCATTATTTCCTGATTTAATTAAATCTGCTTTATCGTATGATGATTTACGTTCAAATGTCATAAAAAAACCTTTTATTTAATATAAATTAAAACATATTTTAAAAATTGAAAGTTGCCTAGTTATTTTTATTTTTAATAAAATTTGGGTTTAGAGTTTATTGGGTATTGTTACTTTTTGCAATATTTTTGCCATTTACTTAGCCAACTATCTTGTTTTTTATCTTGTAATAATACTGATTGCATACGAGCATGTATTAACTGGTAAAGATTAATACTGCTTTTATCTTTGTAAGGAATGCCTGTCAGTAAATAAAGCGCATCAGCAATATGTTCAACTGTCCATACCGAAAACTTTTCTTGTTTGATTGCTTCAATGACTTCATCACTTAAGCTTAAGTGACGTTGGTTGGTAGCAGGAATGATTACACCTTGTTGCCCTGTTAACCCTTGATGCTTACAAACAGCAAAAAATCCTTCAATTTTTTCGTTCACACCACCAATTGATTGAACATGCCCGAACTGATCTACTGAACCAGTAACAGCTAATTGTTGATCGATTGGCTGTTGGGATAATGCACTAATGATAGCGCAAAGTCCTGCAAGTGAAGCACTATCGCCATCAATTTCATTGTAGGATTGTTCAAACACCAAAGAAGTTGAAAAAGGTAATTGGTGATTAATCGCAAATTCAGACATAATAAATGCCTGCATTATCATCATCCCTTTTGAATGAATGTTACCCGCTAGTTCTGTTTTTCGTTCAATATCAATTAGTTCTCCATCACCAAAATGAATAAGACAACTTAACCGTGTTGGTTCTCCAATAGCTTTTGGATACCCTGGATATTCAATGACTGATAATCCATTTATTTGGCCAACAACTTGATCTTTAGTATTAATCATTATTTGATGACTGAAGATCTCATCGAGTAGTCTTTCTTTCAAATAATCTTCATGCCACGATTTTTGTTTTATCGCTTCTTCGACCGCTGATTGGTCAATAGTGCTTTTTTTTGTAAAGTGAGCCGCATTGACTAATAGCGAATTCAACCAATCAACTGAAAGCGGTAAGTAATATTGATCACCGGTATAACGTGTTGCTTCTTTGTGAATTTTTTCAAACGCTAATGTGTCAATATTCGGTAATTGTTGTTTGTTTGCGATAAAGTTTAAATAATTAAACCATTGCTTAATTTGCGATGCTGATGTGACTTGTAATTCATTTTCAAATTCAGCATAAATAGACGTTGAATAAAATTCAGGCTCAAAATCTTGTAATTCAGCTAAACTTAGTCTGTCCCCAACCAATACTATGCGCAAGTCAAGAGGCATTGGTGGAATCGACAAAGGTAAAGGATGAGATTCATCTGTTGAAACCCACTCAAACTCTTGTTTTATTACCATTTGTTTTAGTCTTGTCCATAGTAAAGGTTGGCTCAGTAGAGAGCGAAGACCCAAAATTAAAATGCCACCATTAGCCTGATGAACAAGTCCTGCTTGTAATTTTATAGGGTTACTTTCTGGTTGTCTAACACAGCCAAAAAGCTTTTCAGCATCCACAGAAGATGCAAATAAACAATTGTCTTGAGCAGCAAAATTATCTTGTTTACTTTTTGCTTTGGTAAGTGTAATTTTGTTTTCACTAAAAAAATAACTGTAACCTAATTGTGATGAAGGCAAATTACATTTAATAGCTTGCTGTAATAGATCAAAAAAAAGCTCACTTTCAGGTGCTTTAAGCAACATAAAGCGTGGGCTATAGTATTTTCTTTTGTTGGGGCATAACAGTGACAAGGCAGATGCAACACGTGGTTGCCACATGAGTAAATGTTCTGACTTTTTTTCCTCTAATGTTTTTGAAGTATTAGTTTGGTTTTTCAGTTCAGAAATATATGTTAAATCAGGTTGGATCTGTTGTACGTTGAGTTGTGTAATTGCCAAAATTATTGTCTTTTTTGTTAGCTTATTTTCATCTTTAAATTATAACAAGTATCGATTGTATCGCCAACAGATTACCAAAATCTTTATGCTAACGAATAAAAAAATTACAGAAAGATTTTTTAAAATCGGGTAAACTAAGTCACAATTTGCTGTTTGTTTTACTTCATTACTACCATTATCAACAATTAAATATGCTCAAAATCAAAAATACTTACTTCAAAGACGATCGTGCCTCACAAATTGTTAGCTGGGGTCACTGGTTTACGTTGTTTAATATTTTTGTTGTCATTTTACTTGGTAGTCAATATTTACTTATTGCCGATTGGCCTCGTACCTTTATGGGGCGATTTTATGCAATTATTAGTGCTATTGGTCATTTTAGTTATTTAACTTTTGTTGGTTATTTAATTTTAATTTTTCCGTTAAGCTTTTTTATTCATTCTTCTCGATGGCAAAGGATTATTGCGACATTTTTTGCAACAGTAGGGCTTTCGTTACTGATTATTGATATTCAAGTTTTTTCTCATTTTAGGATGCATCTTAATTTATCAATTTGGCAATTGTTTTCATCACAAAAAGTTTCTTATTTGAGTACAGTATTTATTGCTATACCATTTATTTTATTGATTGAGATCTTATTTTCAGCCTGGAGCTGGAAAAAACTACGTAGTTTAAGTAAACGTAAACGCTACGCTAAACCAGTCGTTATAATTTTTATTGTTTGCTTCATTACTTCTCATTTGATTCATATCTGGGCGGATGCTAATTTTTATCGACCAATTACTATGCAGCGTTCAAGCCTTCCGCTTTCTTATCCTTTAACCGCTCGTCACTTTCTTGAGCGTTATGGTTTCATGAAAGAAAATGATTATCACGATCGTATTACTCAAGAAGGAAATCCGTTTGCAATGACAATTGAGTATCCTTTGGGGCGCATTGTTTATGATCAACCACCAATAAAAAATAACGTATTAATGATTGTTATTGATGGATGGAATACTAATTTATTAACTAAACATATGTCGTGGCTTAATGAGTTTTCTCAAGATAATATTGTTTTTATTAATCACTATGGTGCAAGTAATCAATCTTATTTGAATGATTTTTCACTGTTTTATGGATTGGATCCGAATTACTACAACAGTATTCTCGTCGGGCATAAACCGTCTGTATTGTTCGATGTTGTTACTAACCAGCAATATAATTTGGGATTATTTTCAGCAGATGGTTTTGCAGAACCATTATATCGTTCTGCATTATTATCTAATTTTTCAATACCAGAACCTAAAAAACAATCTAATAAAAAAATAACCGAAAACTGGATGGCATGGCATGAAGAACAGAATAAGCTTGATAATCATGCACCTTTGTTTTCTATAATCCAATATTCATTAGGTAATATAAACAAAAAAGTTTCGATATCTGAACTACAATCTGATGCTAAAAAGCTAGATCAGTATATTGAATCATTAATTGCTTATTTAAAATTATCTAATGCTTATAATAATACGGTTATTATTATTACTGGAACGAATGATATTAAAATTGATGAAGCAAAAAAATTAGCATTACGCAATGTAGGTAATGATTTTAATCGAGCATCATTAAAAGTACCTTTAATTATGTCATGGCCAAATAAAGGGAAAGCCCAGATAACAGAAGTAACTTCGCAAACTGATATTATGCGTACATTAATGCAAGATGTATTTTATGTTACTACACCGCCAAAACAGTATAGCCAAGGTAGAAATCTATTTAATCTTAATTCTAGACAATGGTTAGTTGCAGGTAGTGAAAATACTATTGCTGCACTGTATGATGATAAAACAGTAGTTTTAGATGCTTTTGGGCGTTCTAAAATTTATGATCTTAATGGTAAATTACGAAAAGGCGAAAAAATTAGCTTACCGATTTTTTTACAAATCGTTACCGAAAATCGCCGTTTTATGGTAGTAGATAATTGATTTAATTTTTGAATGGAATAATAAAAGAGGTGAAGATTACTTCACCTCTTTGCCCATTGCCTGTAAATCAGCATGATAAGATGAACGCACAAATGGTCCACAAGCGGCATGAGTGAATCCCATATTTAACGCCGTTTGCTTCAATTCTTCAAACTCTTGTGGTGAAACATAACGCTCCACTGGTAAGTGATATTTACTTGGTTGTAAATATTGACCAAGTGTCAACATAGTAACACCATGACTGCGCAGATCTTTTAACACTTGAACTAATTCTTGATTGGTTTCACCAAGTCCTACCATTAAACCAGATTTTGTAGGAATTTCTGGATGTTGTTCTTTAAACGCTGCCAATAATTTAAGTGATCCTTCATAGCTAGCGCCAGGACGGATTCTCTTATATAAGCGAGGTATATTTTCTAAATTATGATTAAATACATCAGGTGGATTATCACTTAAAACTTCAATTGCTTCATGAATACAACCACGGAAGTCAGGTGTTAATGTTTCAACCTTTATATTTGGGTTTAATGCTCTTATTTCTCGAGTACAATTAGCAAAATGGCTAGCTCCACCATCTTTTAAATCATCTCTATCAACCGAGGTAATAACAACATACCGTAATTTCATTTCTTGAATGGTTTGTGCTAGTTTAATTGGTTCTTTGCTGTCTGGTGGTAATGGCCTTCCATGTGCGACATCGCAAAAAGGGCAGCGGCGGGTACAAATGTCGCCCAAAATCATAAAAGTAGCTGTACCGTGATTAAAACATTCAGCTAAATTAGGACAAGAAGCTTCTTCACAAACTGAATGTAATCCATGTTTGCGCATAGTATTTTTAATGTGCGCAATATTATCAGAGTGAGCAGATAATTTAATTCGCATCCATTCTGGTTTTTTTAGTGGCGCTGCATCTTCTAATGTTATTGTTGGAATTAAGCGTGTTTTATCTGCATCGCGATATTTTGTGCTTCTGATTATTGTTTCATTATTTTGCATAATTAGTATCTTACCTTTGAGGTAACTGTTTAATAAAGTTATTAGTTAATAGTTGTTTTATCTCTTTATGGTTAATTTTAGAGACATATTCTTTCAGTTGAGTCATTTGTAATCCGGAATAGCCACAAGGGTTAATGTTATTAAAAGGGGAAAGGTCCATATCAACATTAAATGCAAGTCCATGTAAAGTGCAACCTCGACTGATATGCAAACCAAGTGAGCAAATTTTTTTTTGGTTGATATAAACACCCGGTGCATCAGGTTTTGCATGAGCTATAATACCATAATGGAGCAATGTTTGAATGACACTATTTTCTAAATAACTAACTACATCTCGGATACCTATTTTAAGTCTTTTTAAATCAAATAAAATATACATGATTTGTTGACCTGGAGCATGATAAGTAATTTGTCCACCGCGATCGGTTTGAATAACGGGAATATTCGTCTGATTTAATATATGTTCAGCTTTACCAACTTTACCTTGTGTAAATACAGGTTCATGTTCGACTAACCAGATTTCATCAAAGGAATTCTCATTACGTTGTTTCGTAAAGTTATGCATAGCTTGATAGGTGTACGCATATGGTTTAATTTTTAAGTCTTTGATTATGATATTATTAATGATCATAGTTTTTTTTGTTATCTTCAAGTAGTATTACCGTAATTTTTACAGTTATATAACAGATTTTATAATAACTTGACAACTTGTAGTTATTCTCAGTATAGCTATTAAAAATAATATTTATATTTACTATTAAGTTAAATGTTGTTATTTATCAAATAAATAATGTTGATTTAATTATTAGTATTGAAATAGTTGATTAATTTGATAGGAATTAACATTCTTTTCAAAGAGGCAGTTTGCTTTACTTTTTTTTTATAAATGGCAGACTGATACGAATAAAGCTCCATAATGCAGAGTTTTAGCTTGTTTAGTTATGTTTTTCAATTTAATTAAGGATAGCAAATACTGCATTTTTCTAAACAAAAAAGAGGTTTTTATATGTCAGACATGCAAATGAATGATATCGATCCCATTGAAACTCAAGATTGGCTTAAAAGTGTTGAGTCAATTATTCGCGAAGAGGGAATCGAACGTGCGCAGTATATTATTGAACAAATAGTCAATAAAGCGAGAGATGGTGGTGTGCCACTACTTTTTGGTTCTTCAACAAGTAATTATATAAATACTATCCCAGTAGAAGAACAACCTGCTTATCCTGGCGATTGGGAAATAGAAAGACGCATTCGTTCAATTGTTCGTTGGAATGCAATTATGATGGTACTAAGGGCTTCAAAAAAAGATCTAGAACTTGGTGGGCACATGGCATCGTTCCAGTCTGCTGCTACATTTTATGAAGTTTGTTTTAACCACTTTTTCCGTGCTCGCAATGAAAAAGATGGTGGTGACTTAGTTTACTTCCAAGGGCATATTTCACCGGGTATCTATTCGAGAGCTTTTATTGAAGGTCGTTTAACTGAAGAACAACTCGATAATTTCCGTCAAGAAGTGCATGGCAAAGGGTTATCATCTTATCCTCACCCTAAATTAATGCCTGAATTTTGGCAATTTCCAACTGTTTCTATGGGATTAGGTCCTGTTAGTGCTATTTACCAAGCACGATTCTTAAAATACTTAAATCATCGTGGTCTTAAAGATACCTCTGAACAAACTGTTTACGCTTTCTTAGGCGATGGCGAGATGGATGAGCCAGAATCAAAAGGGGCAATTACTGTTGCAACACGTGAAAAACTCGATAATTTAGTGTTTGTTATCAACTGTAACTTACAACGATTAGATGGTCCAGTAACCGGTAATGGTAAAATAATTAATGAATTAGAAGGCGTTTTTGGAGGAGCTGGTTGGAATGTCATCAAAGTTCTTTGGGGTGACCGTTGGGATAAACTCCTTCAAAAGGATAAGTCTGGTAAATTAATCCGATTGATGAATGAAACGCTTGATGGTGACTATCAAACCTTAAAATCTAAAGATGGTGCTTATGTTCGTGAGCATTTCTTTGGTAAATATCCTGAAACTGCAGAATTAGTTAAAGACATGTCTGACGAAGAAATCTTTAGATTAAACCGTGGTGGTCAAGATCCTGCTAAAATGTTTGCTGCATTTCAACGTGCAAAAGAAACAAAAGATCGTCCAACAGTTATTTTAGCTCACACCATTAAAGGTTATGGTATGGGTGAAGCTGCTGAAGCGAAAAATATTGCACACCAAGTGAAAAAAATGAATATGGATGGTGTGCGTCATGTGCGTGATTTCTTCAATATTCCAGTAACCGATGAAGCGCTTGAAAAATTGCCTTACATCAAATTTGAAGAGCACACTCCTGAATACAAATATATTCATGAGCGCCGTAATGCCTTACATGGTTATATCCCTTCAAGATTAACTCATTTTTCAGGAAAAGTTTCTATTCCTGAATTAAGCGAATTTGCGCCATTACTTGAAGCTCAATCGAAAGAAATATCAACTACAATTGCGTTTGTTCGTGCACTTAACATTATGCTTAAGGACAAAGAATTAGCGCCAAGATTAGTGCCAATTTTAGCTGATGAAGCTCGTACTTTTGGTATGGAAGGCTTATTCCGCCAAATTGGGATTTATAACCCACATGGTCAACAATATACACCACAAGATAAAGAGCAAGTGGCTTACTATCGTGAAGACGAAAAAGGTCAAATTCTGCAGGAAGGAATCAATGAATGTGGTGCGACTGCTTCATGGTTAGCTGCAGCAACTTCATATAGCACTAACGACTTCCCAATGATCCCATTCTATATTTATTACTCTATGTTTGGTTTCCAACGCATTGGCGATTTAATGTGGGCAGCGGGTGACCAGCAAGCTCGAGGATTCATGATTGGTGGTACTTCTGGTCGTACAACACTAAATGGTGAAGGCTTACAACATCAAGATGGTCACAGCCACATTCAAGCATTAACCATCCCTAATTGTATATCATACGATCCAGCTTATGCGTATGAAGTTGCTGTGATTATGCAAGATGGTTTACGTCGTATGTATGGTGAGCAAGAAAATGTTTATTACTACATTACAACACTTAATGAAAATTATGCACAACCTGCAATGCCACAAGATGCAGAAGAAGGTATTCGTCGTGGTATTTATAAACTTGATACTGTTGAAGGTCAAAAAGGTAAACCGACGGTACAGTTATTAGGTTCTGGTTCAATTTTACGTCATGTACGTGAAGCAGCTGATATCTTAGCGAAAAACTATGGTATTAGCTCTGAAGTTTATAGCGTAACATCATTTACAGAGCTTGCTCGTGATGGACAAGATTGTGAACGTTACAATATGTTACATCCAAGTGAAACACCTAAAGTTCCTTATGTAGCTCAGATTATGAATAACAACCCTGCTGTGGTTTCAACTGATTATATGAAGCTCTTTGCTGAACAAATTCGCGGATTTGTCCCAGCTGAAAGTTACCGAGTACTTGGTACAGATGGTTTTGGTCGCAGTGATAGCCGTGAAAATTTACGTCATCATTTTGAAGTCGATGCATCTTATGTTGTTGTTGCTGCATTGGGTGAACTTGCTAAACGCGGTGATATTGACACAAGTGTTGTTGAAGAAGCGATCAAAAAGTTCGAAATCAATGCTGATAAACTTAACCCAAGAATTGCATAAGAGGTTGTCATAATGAGTATTCAAATTAAATTACCTGATATCGGTGGTGATGAAGTAGAAGTGACCGAAATTCTGGTTAATGTTGGTGATAAAGTTGAAGCAGATCAGTCAATCATGACTGTCGAAGGTGACAAAGCGTCAATGGAAATTCCAGCCCCACAAGCTGGTATTGTCAAATCCATTTCAGTAAAAATTGGTGATAAAGTCAAAACAGGTGTTGACATCATGGTCTTTGATGAAGAGGGCGGAGTTGCATCGGCTGCCCCTGCTCCAGCACAAGAAGCACCAAAATCTGAAGTAGCACCTGCGGTGGCGACAGCTAGCCAAACGGTTGATGTTAATGTACCTGATATCGGTGGTGACGAAGTTGAAGTGACCGAAATCTTGGTAAAAGTAGGTGATACTATATCTGTTGATGATTCGTTAATTACTGTTGAGGGTGATAAAGCGTCAATGGAAATTCCTGCAACTATTGCCGGTACAGTTAAAAGCATTACGGTAAAAGTGGGCGATAAAGTAAAAACAGGTTCCAAAATTATGGAATTTGAAACTGTTGCAAGTAATGCTCCTGCTACAGTTGCTAACGCAGCTCCTGCTGTGGCTGAAAAACCAGCACCAGCAGCACCTGTTACAAGTAGTAGTGCACCAGTGACAGCCGCTGTGGCAGCAACGCCAGCAGGTAACGATTTTGTCGAAAATGATGCCTATGCACATGCAACACCATCGGTTCGACGTTTAGCACGTGAATTTGGTGTTAATCTAGCTAAAGTTACTGCAACGGGGCCTAAACATCGTATCTTACGTGAAGACATTCAAACTTATGTAAAAAATGCGGTAAAACAAATTGAAAGTGGTGCTACTGGTGGTGCATTACCTGGTTTATTACCATGGCCTAAAGTTGATTTCAGTAAATTTGGTGAAGTTGAAAGCTTACCATTAACGAAGATCCAAAAAGTCTCAGGTGCCAATTTACACCGTAACTGGGTAATGATTCCGCATGTGACAGAATTTGATGAAACGGATATTACTGATTTAGAAGCATTCCGTAAGCAACAAAATGCAGAAGCAGACAAGAAGAAACTTGATCTTAAGATCACGCCACTTGTGTTTATCATGAAAGCGGTAGCAAGTGCATTAACAGCGTATCCACGCTTTAATAGCTCATTATCTGAAGATGCCCAAACCTTAATTATCAAAAAATACATTAATATTGGTGTTGCTGTTGATACACCAAATGGTCTTGTCGTGCCAGTATTTAAAGATGTTGATAAAAAGGGTATTGTTGAGCTTTCTCGTGAGCTTGCTACAATTTCTAAAAAAGCACGTGAAGGTAAATTAACTGGTAGCGATATGCAAGGTGGCTGCTTCACTATTTCTAGTCTTGGTGGTATTGGTACAACCTCATTTACACCAATTGTTAATGCGCCAGAAGTCGGTATTTTAGGTGTATCTCGCTCTAGCATGAAACCAGTTTGGAATGGTAAAGAGTTTACACCACGCTTAATGTTACCTTTATCATTATCATTTGATCACCGTGTGATTGATGGTGCTGATGGCGCGCGTTTCTTAAGCCATATTGTTAACGTCTTATCCGACTTACGTCGTTTAGTGATGTAGGAGGAAATATTATGAGTCAAGAAGTTAAAACTCAAGTTGTTGTTTTGGGTGCAGGACCAGCGGGGTATTCCGCTGCGTTCCGTGCAGCCGATCTTGGATTAGAAGTTACTCTTGTTGAACGTTATTCAACACTTGGTGGTGTTTGTTTAAATGTAGGCTGTATTCCATCAAAAGCATTGCTTCATGTTGCTAAAGTAATGGATGAAGCCAAATCATTAACCGAACATGGTATCCACTTTGGTACACCTAGATTGGAACTTGATAAAGTCCGAGGTTGGAAGGAAAAAGTTATAAGCCAGCTAACTAATGGACTTGCCGGTATGGCAAAAATGCGCAAAGTCAATGTGATTCAAGGTGAAGCTCAATTTACAGGTAGTCATACCATGGATGTGACATCTTCAAAAGGAATTACTAAAATCACCTTTGATAATGCAATTATTGCAGCGGGTTCTCGTCCAATTAAGTTGCCTTTTATTCCGCATGATGATCCTCGTATTTGGGATTCTACAGATGCCTTAGCTTTAACCACTATTCCTAAAAAATTATTATTAATGGGTGGTGGAATTATAGGTCTTGAAATGGGGACTGTATACCATGCGCTTGGTTCAGAAGTTGATGTAGTTGAAATGTTTGACCAAGTGATTCCGGCTGCCGATAAAGACGTGATTAAAGTCTTTACTAAACAGATCCAAAAGAAATTCACTTTACGATTGGAAACTAAAGTTACTACCGTTGAAGCAAAACATGATGCTATTTATGTCACCATGGAAAAGAAAGACGGTACCACCGAAACCCATACTTATGATGCGGTATTAGTGGCTATTGGTCGTACACCAAATGGTAAATTAATTAGTGCAGAAAATGCTGGCGTTAATGTTACCGATCGCGGATTTATTGAAGTCGATAAACAGATGCGTACCAATGTTCCACATATCTATGCAATTGGAGATATTGTTGGCCAACCAATGCTTGCGCACAAAGGCGTACACGAAGGTCATGTGGCAGCAGAAGTAATTGCAGGTAAAAAACACTTCTTTGATCCAAAAACCATTCCTTCTATCGCTTATACCGAACCCGAAGTTGCTTGGGTTGGTTTAACTGAAAAAGAAGCGAAAGAAAAAGGTATTGATTATGAAGTATCAATCTTCCCATGGGCAGCTTCAGGACGAGCTATTGCTTCTGATTGCTCTGAAGGGATGACAAAACTGATCTTCAATAAAGCAGATAATCGCCTATTAGGTGGTGCAGTTGTTGGCGCAAATGGCGGTGAATTACTTGGTGAAATCACCTTAGCTGTTGAAATGGGTTGTGATGCCGAAGATATTGCATTAACAATTCATGCTCACCCAACATTGCATGAATCAATTGGCTTAGCCTCTGAAATTTATGAAGGCTCTGTCACTGATTTACCAAATGCTAAAGCGAAGAAGAAATAGTAACAATAAATAATTTATTTACTTAATAAAATGCCGTTAGTTTAAACTAACGGCATTTTTATTTTTTTCGACTTCTGATATTTATTTACTTATTAGATTAAAATATACCAATAATTACACCAAGTGATGTAATAGCAGTCAGAATTAAGATAACTTTTGTGGCTGTCATTTGTTTCGCAGATACTAACCACCAAGCAAGTAAAACCATAGATAAAGGTAGTATTTTGGGAAATATACCATCAAGTACACTTTGTAATGACCGTATGCTATCACCCATTGGAATTTCTAGTTGTGAGTTTAGCACAATATTACCAGCAGCAAGACCTCCAACTACCATAATTCCCAATATATTAAAAGCATCGGTAATTCGTTTTACATTATCGCCAATAATATTATCAATGGCATTTACACCAAGTTTATAGCCATAATGGAAGCTCATATAAGAAATTAAAGGACCTAAAATACCATAAGATAAAATATAAAAAATCGGACCAATCGCATTTCCTCCAGCTGCCATTCCCATAGCGATTGATAACAAAATAGGAACGATAATACCTTGAATTAAAGAATCACCTATACCAGCTAATGGACCCATTAATGTAGCTTTAATATTCACTGGTAATTCTTCTGGCACATTATTTCCTAATGCTATTTCTTCTTCCATTGAAGCAACAATACCATTTATAATTTGGCCTGTTTGTGGTTCTGTATTGTAAAACATTGAATGTCTTGTTAGTAATCGACGTTTTGCTTCAGGATCATTTTTGTAATACTTTTCAGCGAATGGAATATAAGAAAATGCCCAAGCATGTGCTTGTAACTTTTCATAACTCATAGATGATAAATGAGTAAATCCCCATCGATACCAAATTTGACGTAATTCTTTTTTGGTTAATTTTGATTGGTCATTCGTTTTTTTGTGCATTTTTAATTCTCCTATCAAAATAGATCATCATCTTCAAAAACATCTGAATTTGAGTTACTAGATTCTTTAACAGCTGAAGTAGTTGGTTTGTTAATTGCCATATAATATAAGTAAGCAACTAAAGCAGAAATAAACACCAACGCGATCATACTTAAACCGGCAAAAGCTAATAAAACAAAACCAGCAAAAAAGAATATAAGCTGAATTTTTGACTTAATAACTATATTCATTAACATGGCAATACCAAGCGCAGGTAAGACGCCACCTAAAACAGAAATAATTTTTGTGATAACTTCAGGGACATTACTTAATAGCCAATCAACTAAACCTGAACCATAAAAAATAGCTAAAAAGATAGGGACGGCACGTAATAAAAATGTTGTTACTTGAGGGTAAAGCAAATGATTCAACATAATACCTCGAGTATCATTATGTTCTGCAGCTTGTTGAGCTTTATTATTCCAGAAGGAGTAAAGTGCCATTCGAGTATTGTAAAATATTAAACCAAAAGTTTGTCCCAATAATACCGATAATGTTACAGCTACAGCAGGTTCTTTTGTTGTTGCTAAAGCTAAACCAATACCACCATAAGCAGCATAAGTGATCTCACTATTAGTGGCTCCTCCTGTTGATAAATTAGCAATAAAAACAGCTTGAACAGCCAAACCACACAAAACACCTGCTTGTACATTCCCAAAAGCAAATCCAACCAATAGTCCTGCAACTATGGGTCTACCTACAATATAAAAACCGCCTGACATACCAAATAACCAAGGTGATTCTATTGCGCCTAAATAACAAAATATTCCTGTAAGTAAAGCTGGAATAAAGAGTGTTGTTTCCATAATATTCTCCTCAATGGATGAACTTTATAACGTGTCATATTTTTTTTTCATAATTGACCAACTTTTAGGCTCATCGTCTGGTAAAAGTTGAAATTCAATCTTGATACCTTGAGCCTCAATATATTCAAAAGCTTTATAGTCATTTTCATCAATAGCAACTGTTCGTCCTAATACTTTGGCTCCTTCTCTAGTATTCATACATCCTATATTTAATGTTGGATTGAGTTTAGCTCCAGCCCTGAGGAGTTTTTCAAACGTTTGTGGTGAATCACTAATTAAAAAAAAGTTTTTTGTTGATTCCATACCTTGTTTTATCTTATCTACACCTTGTTCAACGGTATAAATACCAATTTTTAATGTACCTGCAGCTGCTTTTAATACACGTTTACGTAATTCGTCCGAGGCAATATTGTCACCTACAACTAATATCCCATCCACCGGTCTGACTTTTGTCCAACGTGTCATTATTTGACCATGAATGACACGATCATCTACTCTGGTTAATGTAATTGTCATAAATTCTAGCTCCTATCTTATAATTTATTAAAAATCAATGTCTTCATCATTATTTATTGTAATCGGAGCCAATAAAACCGAAGTTTTGCCAGCTTCTAAAATTGAATTAAGCATATCCGGTGTATTGGATTCTTCTAATGAAGTGCCTGCTTGGATTAGCATAGGTAAATTTAATCCAGCAAATAAAAAAACTTTATCAGGATGAGCAAGCATGTAACGTAATGTCTCGTTGTAAGGAGTCCCTCCCATTATGTCACTTAAAACGATCACCGCTTTATTATTACTTATTTGTTCGTCAAGAACTTTCGTCAATCTAAATGAAAAATCGCCAATTCCGTTTTCATCAAGTTTGACTGCAATGATATTTGAAGTATCACCTGCAATCATTTTATAACTCGTTAAAATACCTTCACATAAATCGCCATGTGACGTTATAACTATTTTCATTATGATGGACTCCTTGTGATTATTGTTTAAATATATATTTACATATTATTTTTGCTAAAACAAATGAATTGAGTTGTGTTTTTCAGTAATTGAGAGCTTAATCACGCTTTTAAAACAAATGGTATTGACAATGATTTTATTTTTTTTAATATAATGTAATTACATATTTAAGGTGAGGAACATTATGAAAAGTTATTCTTTATTAGAGTTAAGCAAATTTATTGATCACACAAATTTAAAACCTGATGCAACAGCCGCTATGATGGAAAAGCTTTGTAAAGAAGCAAGCGACTATAATTTTAAAATGGTAGCGATTAACCAGGTTCAATCGAAGTTATGTGCAGGATTATTAAAACACACTAAAGTAGATATAGGTGCTGCAATTGCTTTTCCCCTTGGTCAAACAAGCATTGAGTCAAAATGCTTTGAAACGCAAAATGCGATCGAAAATGGAGCAACTGAAATTGATTATGTAATTAATATATCTGAATTAAAGGCTAAAAACCTGAAATATATAGAAGATGAAATGACTCAAATTGTTAATATATGTCGCAAACATAATGTAGTCTCGAAAGTTATTTTTGAAAATTGCTATCTAACAAAAGAAGAAAAAATAACACTGTGCAAAATTGCTGTTCTAGTCAAACCTGACTTTATAAAAACATCGACAGGATTTGGGCCTTCGGGAGCAACTCTTGCTGATGTTGAATTAATGAAAAAACATGTAGGAGATACTGTAAAGGTAAAAGCTGCGGGAGGAATACGTAATGCTAAAACATTTAAGCAAATGATTGCAGCTGGTGCAGAGCGGATAGGTACAAGTGCTGGTATTACTATTATTGAAGAGCTAAAACAAGAATTAAAAAACAGCAAAAAAGACATGATTGTGATTTAATATAATCTATATCTAAGCAGTTTTTTCACGTCTTAAAATACCCACTAATAAGTGGGTATCTTTATCATAACTTATAGTTTAAGCAGTGTGATTTAACTCAAAAATAAATGAATTGATATCGCCACGATATTTAGAAATTGAATATTCAATTGGTGTTCTTCTATGCGTGTAACCAATTGAATGGAAATAAAAAATGGGGTTCCCTTCTTCTATATCTAATAAATCACTTGTTGTTTCATCAGCTTTGATAACATCCAGCTTTCTACGAATTTGTAATATTGGAAAATTCATTTTTTGTAATACTGAATATAGCTTTTCTTGTTCAAAGTCATTATTCAAAAAGTCAGGTAAAAGTTTTAATGGCAAATAAGTAGTGACTAATACAATTGGTTTATTTTCTGCATAACGTAAGCGGACTAATTTATAAATTTCATCTTGTTCATTGATTTCTAAATGGTTCGCTATATCATTAGTTGCTCTATCAATTTTGAATGTAATAACTTGTGTTTTAGGATGAAGACCTTTTCTATTCATTTCCAAATCATAACTTTCAATAATATGTGTAAACTCTTGATTTATTTTTTGTTGTTTGACTATAGTTCCTCGGCGTTTTCTACGTTCAAGGTAGCCATCATTAACTAAATATTGAATTGCTTGACGCACGGTGGGTCTACTGACTTGATAAATCTCTGTCAATTCAGCTTCTTTAGGAATTAATTGACCTTGTGCATACTCACCTGATTGAATTTTTTTCAATAAATCTTGTTGGATGAAGAGATGACGTGGAATTTTATTTTTATGACTCATAATGATGATAACATGTATTAATATGTTAATACATGTTAATATATTGTTTTTAGTATGTAAAATTATTATCCTAAAACTAGTTATATTATATAGGTATAGTTTAATTAAAAACCTTAGCCAAAATACCATTTCCTTTGTATCGATAAATTTTAGTATTATATGCAATAAAAGCTGATTCACCATTTGTTAACGTTAATGATTTAGATTTCGTTGTGATGGTTATTTCTCCAGTAATGCATAAAACAATTTGAGGGCTGTTTACTTGCTCTTCATGTAGCTGGTTATTACTTTGAATAATTTCAAATTTAAAGTCATTTACAGGTACCGAAAAAATGTCTTTATTTTGCATCTTTACTGGTTTTATTAATAACTGTTCTAATTTTAGACTTTCAAAATTGGTATTTTGAATAAACTCTTGCGTATTAATTAATTTATTTGTCAAACCAGCTCTTAAAACATTATCTGAATTTGCCATAATCTCAAGTCCTGTACCGCATAAATAAGCGTGAGGCGTTTCAGCTTCTAAAAACATCGCTTGTCCAGGTTGTAGTTCTATAATATTTAAAATTAATGGCATAAAAAGACCAATATCATTCGGGTAATCATTAATTAGTGATTTAATTGTTGTATAAGGTTCCTGATCAAGTTTAGTAATATTGACTAATAATTGTTTAATCGCATGGGCTTTATCTTCTTGTGAAAGATTAAGTAAAAATTCAATGAATTTCTTTAACTGAAAAGGAGTGCGATTTTTCCGAAGAAGTGATATTTGTAAATTAATAACAGGTAAATCTAAATTTTCAAAAAAAGATAAAATCTCATTAATAGGTCGAAATGAACGCATGGCTTTAAATGGTGTTAAAGCATAAATCAGTTCTGGTTTATGATTAGAATCTTTATAATTTCGACTAGGACTATCAATTGCAATACCGATTAAGTTTTCTCGTTCAAATCCCTGTTCGGCATTTATCTTGGTTGGGTGGACTTGAATTGATAAAGCTTTATTTGCTGAAAGAATCTTAAACAAAAAAGGAAGAGAAGCAAATTGAGTGGTCGTTTTTTCACCCAAAGTATCTAAAGGATTATTTTTAATAAGTTCATCAAGCCGGATTTTGTGATTTTTGTTAATAACAGCTAAAGAACACCCCATAGTATGGGCCCCCATCCAAACTTCTGCAATTGGCTCTCGTGTTGAATTTTTGAATCCAAATAATTTGGGGATATTATCAACACTACCCCAGTAATAATTTTTGAAAGTATTTTCAAGTTTCCAGATAGTTTGGTTCATATTTTTGCCTCCCAAAATTTATCTAGTAATGTCAATATTTTCCTATGTGATGTCAGTACCGATGATTATTTTTTTCATCTTTAGAATTCATATAAATAAAGTTAGTATTGATTTTAGCTTTTTATTGGCTGGATTCTAATCCTTCTATTTTAAGAAAATATTGTACTACCCCTCTGCGCTTTATGACTGATAAAATGATTTGATCGCTATCATAATAACTATAAGTATTTTTTATTATGTTAGTTTTAGTGGTAATTGCTGAAAAAATTACTCATTTCCCACGATAAAACAGGAAGAAAAAACAATATTTTTCTTTTTTCTGTTTTGGATGTTATAGGGTGATTGTTTTTTTTAAAACATTAAAAATTTATTTCTGTGACACGAGTAACATTTTTAGCATATTGATTTATCATGAATTACAAATTTTCTTTGTTACATAAATTAGCTTGGGCATTGCAAGGATAAGCCTAAACTATATTTTCAAGGCAATTAAGTATATAATGCCACGCAAATTCAACTAATCTCTATAAAAATATATTTTTATGAAATCTTCAATTATCAGTAAGTTAGAAACGCTACAAGAGCGTTATGAAGAAGTTCAAGCTCTATTGTCTGATGCTTCGGTTATTGCCGATCAAAATCGCTTTCGCACTTTGTCTAAAGAATATTCACAATTAACTGGTGTAGTTAAGTGTTTTACCGACTGGAAGCAAACCCAAGAGGATATTGAAACAGCCAAAATGATGCTGTCTGACCCTGAAATGAGCGAAATGGCACAAGAAGAACTCAACGAAGCACTTAGTCGGGTTGAAGAACAAGAAACACAATTACAAGTACTATTATTACCAAAAGATCCCAATGACGATTATAACTGCTTTGTTGAAGTTAGAGCAGGAACGGGTGGTGATGAAGCGGCTATTTTTGCTGGTGATTTAGCTCGAATGTATACAAGATTTGCCGAGTCGCGCCATTGGCGAGTTGAAATTATGAGCGCAAATGATGGCGAACATGGCGGTTATAAAGAAGTCATTATGTTAGTGAGTGGTGATGGGGTGTATGGTAATTTAAAATTCGAATCGGGTGGACACCGAGTTCAGCGTGTGCCAGAAACCGAATCACAAGGTCGAATTCATACTTCTGCTTGTACTGTTGCTGTTTTACCAGAAGTCCCTGAAGCAGAAATGCCTGAAATCAACCCAGCTGATTTAAAAATTGATACCTATCGCTCATCTGGAGCCGGTGGTCAGCATGTTAATACAACAGATTCTGCTATTCGTATTACCCACATTCCTACGGGCATCGTTGTTGAATGTCAAGATGAGCGATCGCAACATAAAAACAGAGCTAAAGCGATGTCAGTTTTAGCCGCTCGTATTCAAGATGCGGAACTACGTAAACGCCAACAAGAAGAAGCATCTACAAGACGTAATTTATTAGGTTCGGGTGATCGTTCAGATAGAATCAGAACATATAATTATCCACAAGGTCGTGTTACTGATCATCGAATTAACCTAACGCTTTACCGTTTGGATGAAGTTATGGAAGGGAAGTTAGACATGTTGATCGAACCAATTGTACAAGAATATCAAGCCGATCAATTAGCCGCTTTATCGGAACAAGATGAATGACCTATTTACAATGGCTTAAAAGTGCATCTCAAACCTTAACAGATAGTGAAAGCCCAAAGCGAGATGCTGAAATTTTACTGAGTTTTGTTACGCAAAAAACGCGGACATTTTTAATGGCGTTCAGTGAAACATTGCTAACTGATGAAGAATTGATCGCTTTATCTGAATGTTTAGAACGCAGGAAAAATGGTGAGCCTATCGCTTATATTACTGGCGAAAAAGAGTTTTGGTCTTTGAAATTTAATGTCTCCAGTGCGACGTTAATACCTAGGCCTGATACTGAAAAATTAGTCGAACTAAGTTTAGAATATTTACCTAAAGTACCTTGTGAAGTATTGGATCTTGGTACTGGTACTGGGGCGATAGTGATTGCTATGGCAACTGAACGCCAAGACTGCTTATTTACCGCCATTGAAAAAAGTAAAGATGCTCTAATATTAGCGCAACAAAATGCAGCTCAAATAGGGGTAAATAATGTCTATTTTTTACAAGGTGATTGGTATAAACCAATAAAAAACCGTAAATTTTCAATGATTGTCAGTAATCCACCTTATATCGAACCAACTGATATTCACTTATCACAAGGTGATGTTCGTTATGAACCAAGAAGTGCATTAGTTTCAGAAGATGATGGTTTAGCTGATATAAAACTTATTGTACAAGGCGCAACTAAACACTTAAATCAATATGGTTGGTTACTAATAGAACATGGCTGGAAACAAGGCGAAGCAGTACAAACCATTTTTAAACAACACGGATTTCAATTAGTAGAAACCTTTACCGACTATAGTGGTAATGATAGAGTTACTCTTGGTCGCTGGTTTAAACCCTAACTAGGAAAATTTTATGATGCAGCAAAAAAAAGTCAATGTTGGTAATATTACGGTCGCTAACGATCTCCCATTTGTACTATTTGGTGGTATGAATGTGCTCGAATCTCGTGACTTAGCAATGAAAATCTGTGAACATTACGTGACAGTTACTAATAAACTAAATATCCCCTATATTTTTAAGGCTTCTTTTGATAAAGCTAATCGCTCATCAGTGCATTCTTATCGTGGTCCTGGTTTAGAAGAAGGGCTTAAAATCTTCCAAGAGCTTAAGCAACAGTTTGGTATTAAAATTATTACCGATGTCCATACTGAAGCGCAATGTCAGCCTGTTGCTGATGTCGTAGATGTAATTCAATTACCCGCTTTTTTAGCAAGACAAACTGATTTAGTTGTCGCTATGGCTAAAACTGGAGCGGTCATTAATGTTAAAAAACCTCAATTTGTCAGCCCAGGACAAATGGGCAATATTGTCGAAAAATTTGAAGAAGCGGGTAATGATCAAATCATTCTTTGTGATCGTGGTAGTTGTTTTGGTTATGACAATTTAGTTGTGGATATGCTTGGGTTTAACATTATGAAAAAAGCAAGCAACGGATCACCCGTTATTTTTGATGTTACTCATGCACTGCAATGTCGTGATCCTATGGGAGCGGCCTCAGGTGGCCGCCGTGGTCAAGTAACTGAACTAGCTCGTTCAGGTATGGCTGTTGGAATTGCTGGACTATTTTTAGAATCACATCCAGATCCAAATCATGCAAAATGTGACGGACCATCAGCTTTACCACTAGCAAAACTCGAACCTTTCTTAAAACAGATGAAAGCTATTGATGAGCTAGTAAAAAGCTTTGATGAAATTGATACAGAAAGTTAATATATAGATATTAAGAAAAGAGAAATGTGAATTATTTCTCTTTTTTGTTTGTTATGTCGTTAAGTTAGAAAAACTATAAATATTCTTATCCAGTTACTGGATAAGAATAACGCGTAAGAAAGGGAATTGATGATATTTAATGAAGCGTTTTCATTAGTTCAGTTTCATCAAAATCGTCATCATTCCCATCTTCAAAATAAGTGCCCCAACCATCATAATTGACACCAAATTGAGTAGTAAGTACGATGATTTCTGCAATTTGAGCATTTATTAGTTCAGCATTGAGTGGACTTTCGGTAACAATATCAAAAGCGATAACAACATTGCCTGTATCGTCTATATCTTCATCAGGATCGGTTGCTTCATAACCTAATTTATAGACTTCTACTGCTACTTTTTCTAATTTATCAAAATCTTGTGATGAAACGTGGTGTTCAATGATATAAAGCGCATGAGGATCGCTACCATCTTCTAATAGTTCTTCGATAATATTGTTAGTATCTTGCTGAGCAAGACGAATTCGATCTTTCATAATATACCTTTTAGTGGTCGAGCAAATTGTATGGTATATTACACGTTTAAAAATAATTTTCGAGAAAAAAGTGATTGTTGATTTACATTCTCATACTACTGCATCCGATGGACTTTTAACGCCCAATGAACTAGTGAAAAGAGCGGTGAATAATCAAATTGAACTTTTAGCTATTACCGATCACGATTCTATTAAAGGTTTAGAAGAAGCACAACAAACCATAAATGATGAAAATCTACCACTTAAGCTAATTTGTGGTGTTGAAATATCAACCTATTGGAAATGTAATGAAATTCATATTGTTGGCTTAAATATTGATATAAAGCAACCTAAACTATTAACGCTTTTGGCATTGCAAGAACAAAAACGACTAGAACGCGCTATTGCAATTGGTCATAAATTGGCTAAAGTCAGTATTGAAAATGCCTATGAACAAGCGCAGCAATATGCTAAAGGTGATATCGTATCACGGGCGCATTTTGCTCGTTTTTTGGTTGATAAAGGCATAGTAAAAGATATCAAACAAGCGTTTAAAAAATATTTAGGCAAAAGCGGTTATGCTTATGTTGCACCTAAACATTGCACCATTGCTGAGGCCGTTGATGTTATTCATCAGGCTGGTGGCATTGCTGTATTAGCTCATCCAACGCGTTACGATTTAACGGCAACTAAGCTTAAATCATTAATTACTGAGTTTAAAAGTTATGGTGGCTCGGCTATTGAAGTATCACAAAGTCGACAAACACAAGATGATTTACGTTTTTTAGCAAAATTAGCCAATGACTTTGAATTATTAGCATCACAAGGATCGGATTTTCATGGTGTTGATACCTATTTAGATTTGGGTAAAACCACCCCTTTGCCAGGTAGTGTTACACCGGTTTGGCATGATTGGGTGTAAGCAAGCGCTTGAACATAAAAATTGCTTTATGTTTAAAGGTAACCAACATTAATAGTCTTATCAAATTGAAACTTAACATATTTTAAAGATAAAATTGAAAACATTATGAGCCAAACTTTTTATATTCATCCCGATAATCCTCAAACCCGATTATTAGAGCAAGTGGTAACCATATTAAAAGACGGAGGTGTTATCGCATTTCCCACCGATTCTGGTTATTCACTTGGTTGTTTATTAGACAATAAGTCCGGTGTTGAGCGTATTTGTCAAATTCGTCAACTTGATAAACATCACCATTTTACCCTAATGTGCCGTGATCTTTCTGAACTATCTAGTTATGCTTTTGTAGATAACACAACTTTTCGGTTACTAAAAAATAATACTCCAGGAAAATATGTCTTTATTCTACAAGCAAGTAAAGAAGTTCCTCGACGATTAATGAATGAAAAACGTAAAACAATTGGTTTGCGTATACCTGATAATAAAATTGATTTAGCACTACTCGAATTATTAGGTCAGCCATTAATGACAACGACATTGATTTTACCTAGTGATGACCAAGCACAATCTGATCCTGAAGAAATAGAAGATAAAATAGGTCATCAACTTGATGCCATCATACATGGTGGTTATATAGGTGAACAACCGACTAGCGTGATTGACTTAACTAATCACTATCCAGAAATTATTCGTCAGGGCAGTGGAGACATCAAACCATTTGAATAATTAATTGTTTTTATTGTCGATATTTCGACAATAGTGTGAATAGATAAAATGATACCTGAGAAGGTAACAGTGAGGATAATATGAAAAATAGCAGATCGGTATTACCACAACTTGTCAAAAAGACGAATAATGTTAAGTTTAAAGCGAAAGAAAGCAAGCCTAACGAAAAACCGAAAACGCCAATTGCATCAACAGCAACACGAAAAACATCAACGCGTGATAATACCGAAAAACTACAAAAAGTATTAGCTAATTTAGGTAATGGATCACGTCGTGAAATTGAAGCCATGATTATGGCTGGTAAAATCAGTGTAGATGGTAAAATTGCCACATTAGGCGATCGAGTTGATGTTAATGCCAATCCGAAAATTCGTATCAATGGTCATCTGATTCAACTTAGAAGTAAAGAAAAAGAAATTTGTCGAGTACTAGCTTATTACAAACCAGAGGGTGAAATTTGTTCTCGCAATGATCCACAAGGAAGGGCAACTGTTTTTGAACGTTTACCTAGATTAAAAAATGCACGTTGGATTAATATTGGACGGCTTGATATTAATACTTCGGGCTTATTATTATTTACAACCGATGGGGAATTAGCCAACCGCCTAATGCATCCACGCCACGAAATTGAACGTGAATACGCAGTGCGAATATTTGGGAAAGTCACTGATCAACAAATTTTTCAGCTACGTAAAGGGGTACAACTAGAAGATGGTCCTGCATCGTTTAAATCAATAAAAGCGCAAGGGGGAGACGGAATTAATCAGTGGTTTAATGTGGTCATAACCGAAGGTCGCAACCGAGAAGTGCGCCGCATGTGGGAAGCGGTAGACGTACAGGTTAGTCGATTATTACGAATCCGCTATGGCGATATTTCGTTACCTAAAGGATTATCACGAGGTACATGGCTTGAGTTAGATATTGAATCAGTCAATTACCTACGCCAAATCGTAGGTATGCCACAACAAGAAAAAAGCTTTGTCAAAACATCATCTGACAAACGGATGCAGCGCCCTAAACGAGCTAAATTGACCAACTTATCAAAAGCCCAACGTTCAACACGTCAAGCAACTGCTAAAAAAACGACCAGAAAATAGCGTTTTCTACTCTCAATAAAATGGACCTTATTGAGAGTTTTTCGCATCATTATCTAATCTTCTATTATTTCCATAATAATCTATTAATTTTAATTTAATTGTTGTTTAGCAAAAAAAGTTAATAAATTATCTAAAACTTTTTATAAGCTAATCTGAAATCATTATTGAGTAATTTAATTAGTTACAACTAATCAAATAGTTTTATTTGCAATGAATTGGTCATTTAGTTAAAACCAACTGAAAGGAAATATTATGAGGATAGTCATAACAATTTTATTTATTTTTCTTTTAACAGCTTGTCATGTTCGTACCGCTGATGATGCGTATAAAGAAGGAAAATATTTAGAAAGTATAAATTTATTAACAAGTAGCATTGAGGAAAAAGGCGAAGCAAAATTTGATAAAGAGAAAGCTGAAAAATTACGAACGATGGTCAGTAATATTATGGCTCATTACGAAACCAATTTAGCTAGTACACCAAGCAATGATTACAAAAATCGTATTGATATTTATCAATGCTTACTTAAAATGAAAATGATGCTAAGAGATCGTTTTTATAGCCAAACAGTCAGTTTTTTCAATGATAAATACGATATCACAAACCTAGAACAAACCATTGCTAAAGAATATTATGATTATGGTAACTCCATAACTGGCAGAGATAGCCAAAGCTATCAACAAAAAGCAGAATTATATCATAGAGGTTTAGAGCTATATAATTACAAAAATATTGAAGCGTTATACAAAAATGCCAATACCAAATATATGCAACTTGCTGCTAAAGAGTATTATGATCAAGGTAAAATACTAGAAAAGCAAGGTAACTATAAAGCGGCTGCGGACGCATTTAATAATGCTTCGGCTGTATACAAACCTCTTGGTAAGTACAAAGATAGCGACAAACTTTCTATTGATAATGATAGAAAATATTCTGAACAACAAGCAGAAATGGCCTATGACCAAGCTCAACAACTAGCAAAAACAGCAACTCATCGTTATCAATTCCGAGAAGTAGCTCAATACTATGCATCAGCAGCTTCAGCTTATCGACAATATGGTTATTTTCGTGATGCAACTTCACAAGCAGAAAAGTACAAGAAAAAAGGAAAAATTAAAGTTTATTATAATTCTTCTGAATTAAGATCTTATGTATTAGATATATTAAGTAAAGATTTTATAGAATTTATTATTTACGAACCAAGTCAGGCGGATGTCACAATCCGTATCAGGACAAATGTTGAATTTTCAGATCTGGGGCAATCAATTAACAACGAAACCAAAACCGAAAAAGTATTTGATAAATATGTTGAAATTACTGACGAAAACGGCAATAAAAATCAAATCAAGACCTATAAAGATCAACCATTCAATTTAAAAACGGTGACTCACAGCAACAAACTTACCTTGACGACTGAAATTGAGGCTCATGGCGTCTATAGTTACAGTAAATCATTTAATATTGTTAAAACATCTGCAAAGCACGATTATATCTATTCTGGCAATGTACCAGCAAATTTGCGTAATCATAGTGAAGGAACATTACAAAGCAAAGATAGCTTACTTCAAGCGGCAGAAGAACAGCAATTAACAGAATTAAAGGTATATCTTGAAGATATGGTTCGAGATCTTTCATATTTATAATTACTATAAGTGACATAACTCAAACTTAATTGAATAAAAACGACTTACTCATTGACGTTCATTTTAGTCAATGAGTGTTCAATGAGTAAACTGAATTCTTATTTTTTGCTTTTCACTAAATTTGCTAGCGTGTAATGCTGATGACAGAGAGATTATAAAAATTAATAATTAGAATTTAAATCAATTAACTGTTAGGCTAAGCCAAACCAAAACGATTTTAACTGGAAGGTTTAATATGAAATTATTTAGTTTTATATTTGCTTTGATAGCATCTGAAGCGTTTGCTACTGGTGATAAAAATTATGAATGGATAAATGAATATGTATTTAATCATTCTATATCTTACAATTATTTCAATAAACTTTTAGATTCAAAAAAAGAGGATCAAACCCTATTTGCTATGGCATATTTAAGCGGTGTTGTTAATACACTTAATCTTGAAAACGTAGCAAATAAAGTGGAAGGTAGACCATTAATATATTGTTCAAACAACTTAATCTCCGCTCCTGAGGTAAAACAACTTGTTCAGCAATATGCAAACTCTTTTAATGGTGAAGCCGTAAAAAAATTTGGAGATGATGATTTGTATTATATGGTGAGGTTCTCACTAAGATACTATTATCAATGTCCAACAAACAAAAATTAACTTATTTATAATAAAAAATTTAAGGAATTATAAGATAAAAATGATACATAAATTTATTTTGCTCAATGTCTTTATTATTGTATTAGTGGGATGTGATAATAAACCTAAATTTGATCGAGTACAGGCTTTAAATGAATATTCTCAATTTGTTGAATATGCCCCTTATTCAAGATACATTAAAAAACAAACTATTAATACTTATCTAAATGATTCAATAATAAGTACTACAACAATTTATGGAGATGAAAAAGGTAGGTGCACTTATTCAGATATTCAATTCACTAATTCAACGGTTTTTAATAGTAACGAACACATTGATTATGACAAATTAAAGTTTAGTGCAGAAGAGCCTTTATTTTTTATTTCTATTAAAGATGGTGATGTAATATTAGATAAGCAAGATAGACTCATCAAACAAGTTAGTCAAGATGGCAAAACGTCGTTTTTAACTAATTATGAAAAGAACCAAATAGTCAGTTTCTTAATTACATCTCCTACTCTAAATGTGGAAACCAAATATGTTTGGCAAAAAGATTTTTTAATCAATCAAACCGAAATGGCTTATAACTCCTTTCCAGAACATTTTTACAAATTAAACAAAAACATTACTTATGATATTGATGGCAAGATAACTCAGTCTGAATCAGTAGGAAATTTCCTAACAATACAATACAAAACTATATCATCTTATAATAATTGGAATGAGTATGGTGATTGGACAACTGAAACCATTATCGAAAAACTGGACGAAGAAGAAAATGAACTAAAAGTAGTCCGAGAAATAGAGTATTGGTAATATATAAAAATGACTCAAATTGTTTACAGTATTTCTTAATCATTTTTAATTATTTCTGACAATTAAGTTTTTTAATCTATCCAACGCGTTAGTTATTTGTTATTTCAAGGTGGCAGTTAATTCTGTCACTATGTCCTCCCATTTTTAGCACACACCTTGTACAGAAAATTACGCTGTCTGTTTTTGTGTTTTAATCCTCTTTTCCCTTTTATCATAAAGAATTTTCTACTTTTGAGTAGTATTATTGAGGGGATAGTTATAGGCTATTTGTGATAAACATCTATAACTAACGATTATTTAATTAGTAAAAAGTATTTAAATAGCCTTTTAAATATTTTTCAGAAATTATGCTTAAAAAGTGGTCAGGAAAGGTATTGATTTTATTGAAGTTTTTTATTGAATTATTAAATAAAACAATGAAATAATCAGTCACTCATCGGCATCATTTTTTCAAATAAATACCGATGAGTAACCTATTTGGTTAAGCTTACTCTAACCAAAATCAATCAATACCCAGTACCATTCGCCCATTTTTAGTTGCTACATTAACCACATTATCTAAATCGGTATAACGGCAGCCTGTCACTAATAATTTAAGTTCTTCCCACATATTACCCGTTGAAAATGGTAGCATGTAATCGCTGACATTATCCGTGCCAATAGCAACAGGAATACCCGCAGCAGCGAGTTCATCCACTGGCGTTAGTGAGTTACGAGTAGGGCCATGCTCTTCACGGCGAGGGCTATCGATCCAAGCAAACGGACAGGCGATAACCATCATTTTGGCTTCTTGCATTTTTTTGTAAAGTTTTTGGCGGTATTCTAAACTGTGTGCAGTAATTGATATGCTATGAATCGCAACCACACGCCCATGCATACCGTGTTCAAGGGTTTTATCAGTAAGCTGTTCTGTTTCGATTTCATCTTGTGAGTTAAATTGGTCAACATGCACATGCACCATTTTGCCTAATGATTTACCAGTTTGCATTAACACGTCAAGATGTTTAAGTCCCATACCTTCGCCATGATCACGCTCATCACGGCGTGGCAAACCGCCAATAATATCAACTAAATCAGCGCCTTTATCAAACCAATAACGCGCCTCTTTATCAATAACGCCTTTAAGGGTTTGATTGACTAATTTTATGATGATGTCGTTTTTATAGGTTTCTCTAGCCCGCAATGCCCCTTTAATGGCGCGTTCTTCTGCAATGGGGTCAATATCAACAAACGATCCCATAGCGCTAACACCTTGTTCAATCATTCGCTCAACCGCCATACTAAAATGTCGATAATAATCATCTTCGCTCATCGACGCTTTGACTTTATCTAACGTATCCCATTTTTCAATTAATGATTGTTTTTGATAAACATCAAAACTATCAACCGAAATAGTAAAAGCACGATCTGCATGCATATGCGAATTAACCCAACCACCATTTTGCTTAATTTTATTGATTAAATAAGCTTTTAAACTTTGATCTCGACTGGTTAATAACATTTTTTTATTATCGGTCATAATCTGCCTCTACAATTCTGTTTTAAATAAGATGGATAAATCGTATGGTGCAGACAAAAAAAATCCCCCAAAAAAGGAGGACAAAATATAATATCAATAATTTTATTGATTAAAACGATTGATTTACTATTACTCATTGTACAAACGCCATATCGATTCAAAACTGCAGGAATTCTAACCAAAATATTGGTAATAGCAAGTACTATAATTCATAAAATATATAAATAAATGAAATAGTTAAAGTATTATTTTTTAGATTTTTCGCTTTTGAAAAACATTTTTAATCAGTTTAATGTCTATAAAAATAAGATATTTAATACTAACTAATTATTTATTAATAATAATTTATTGTCACAAAAATGAGATTGCTCAATAAGTTAACATTGAGCAATTAGTAACTATTCATTTATGGTCAGTTAGCATAATTTATTAATTAAACAGCTCGACTTTAATATTACGCGAATCGCTCCGTCCCATATCATCAAGCACTAAAATTTTAAAAGTTCCACTTTCGGTTGGGATCCAACTAATGGCGCTTCTTGGTGAGGTTTGACCTATAAAATTATTATTTACAAACCAATAAAGCGTTTTTACATCGCCATCGCTGTTAGCGGTAAAACTGATTTGCTCATTTTTTTGTTTTGCGGTTCTAAATTGATAAACCACATTCTTGAGTGGTGAGGTTATTTTGGGTGGATCACCAAAATAATTTTGTGATGAACTACAATGTTTTGTTGAAGGGGGGGATTTTTTAGGAATCCCTGCTTTTGCAAAAACAGCCGCTAAATCTGATGGCCAATATTCAAAAACAGCTAAATGAGAAGTTGTAAAATCATAAGGCGGACAAACGGCTTTACCTGTTTGATTATCGATCATAACAGGTCTAAAAATCGTATCGGGATTAATTGGCGATACACCAGGAATAAACCACGTTTTCCCTTTTGCTTTACACCATTGCGTTAGTAAATTACCACTAGTTAGACAAACATCAATGCGTTTTAAATTGGGTGGTAATGGACGATTGGGTTCACGCAAATTGGGGTAATAGGCATTAATGCTATCAACAATATTAAAAAATAGCGGTGTGGCAGCATCGACACCGACGAAGGCGTTATTACCACTGCCATCAAAGTTACCAAGCCAAACTACCATAGCATAATGACCAAAAGTCCCTGCTGTCCAAGCATCACGAAACCCCCACGAGGTGCCTGTCTTCCAAGCAACCGGTACGACATTTTTTTGCATTTTACTTAGTACATCTTGTGGACGAGTGTTTTGCTTTAACATATCAATAGTCATAAATGCCGCTTGTGGACTTAATAACTTTTGTGGTTCTGGTAAGGTTGTTGATTCAGTAAATTGTAGCGGTTGCCAGCGTCCTTCATTGGCTAACATGGCATATAAACCGACTAACTCTTGCGGACTTACTTCACCACCACCCAACACTAAAGACAAACCATAATGTGCTTCATCGGCAAGTTTTTGAATATGAGCATTAACCAAAAACTGGTAAAAAGTAGGATTATTCAATTTTGATGCAACCCATACGGCAGGAATATTACGGCTATGAATTAATGCATCGGTTGCTGAAATGGGACCACGAAAGTTGCGATCAAAATTTTCAGGTGTGTAGGCCCCAAAATCGGTGGCGACATCCTTTAAAATCGTCCTTGGATGCAACACGCCTTGATCTATTCCAAGCGCGTAGATAAATGGTTTAAGCGTAGATCCAGGCGATCGTTTAGCCATTGTGCCGTTAACTTGACCTTGAATCGAATTATCAAAATAATTCGCTGAGCCGATCAGCGCTTTCACTTTCATGGTTTGCGTATCAACTAAAATCACCGAAGCATTATTAATGCCTTTTAAACGATTGCGCTCGATAAACGCATTGACTTGACGATGGATAATTTTTTGCAGATTACTATCTAACGTGGTTTTGACTTCTTGTGTTTTGTCATGTTGCTCATGAATGATTTGATTCACAAAATGGGGGGCAACAAAGGGCACTCGTTCAGGTTGACGCAAAACTAACTTTTGCGAAAAGAGCGCTGCAATATGGCTATCAACAGGATATTGTGCTTGCCAGCGTTCAAATAACTGATTTCTTGCTTTTACCAACGCTTTGCCAGCAAAACCCGTTTTACGATCAACTCGAAAGGTAGGGGATTGTGGTAAAACGACTAACGTTAACGCTTCGGGCAGGTTAACTTGTGACGGCGGTTTATTAAAATAGATAAATGATGCCGCGCCCACGCTTTCAATATTGCGTCCAAAAGGGGCATAATTTAAATAAGCCTCTAAAATATCGTGCTTGGAATACATCAACTCTAACTGTATAGCCCTAGCAATTTGATGCAATTTTCCGCCAATCGTTCGGGTATTTAAACGCCAATGCATGCGAGCTAGTTGCATAGTAATCGTTGAGGCGCCTTGCCGATTACCACCAGTTAAATAGGTTGCACTAAAAGCCCGCATTAAACTAAATGGATTGACGCCAAAATGACAATAAAACCACTGATCTTCGTGCAGTAATAAGCCGTTAACAATATCGGGGGAAATATCTTCCAAAGGTGTCCACAACCGATAACGATCATCGTCAGCTAATGTCATGCGAATTAGCTGATTATTGTTATCATAATAACGTGTCGAAAAAGTTAATGGTTCAGAAAGTGAAGCGTGGGGATAGAGCCGAATGGCAACAAGCGCAATGGTTAACAGCAGTAATGCCATTAACTGATTTTGGTGGCGGATAATAAACCTAATCATCGATAGCTATACATTCACAAAATATTGCATATTAGCAACGCAGCCACTTATGTTGTTATGTCTGTTCGATATTATAAATCCATCAACATAAGTGGCAATTTTGTTACATTTTCTCAACTGTCTTAATACCTAACATATCAAGACCAATTTTGAGGGTTTTTGCTGTTAATGACGCTAATTTCAAACGGCTTTGTTTCAAGCTTTCGTTATCTGCCGTTAAAATAGGGCAGTTTTCATAAAAACTTGAAAACAGCGTTGCAATTTCATAAAGGTAAGCACAAAGTACATGTGGTGTGCCTTCGTTTGCAACGGTTGAAATGGTCTCATCGAATTGAATTAAACGTGTTGCTAAAGCGCGTTCTTTATCGGTGTCTAAACAAATATCACCCGTTAAACTGTCTTTTGCAATATTAGCTTTTTTGAAGATAGATAACACACGCGTATAAGCATATTGCAAATAAGGTGCAGTATTGCCCTCGAATGACAACATATTATCCCAATCGAAAACATAATCAGTAGTACGGTTTTTTGAAAGATCAGCATATTTAACCGCACCAATTGCTACCGCATCGACAATTTTAGCAAGTTCGCTTTCTGATAATTCAGGATTCTTACTACGAATTAACGTTGTTGCACGTTCGCAGGCTTCATCAAGCAAGTCATTGAGTTTAACCGTATCGCCAGAACGAGTTTTAAACGGCTTTCCATCTTTGCCCAACATCATACCGAACATATGGTGCTCAAGTTTTAAAGATTCTGGCACATACTTAGCTTTATGTACAATAGCCCAAACCTGCTCTAAATGCTGATGTTGACGGGAATCGGTATAATAAAGGATACGATCAGCGTGCAACGTTTCGTAACGGTATTTAGCACAAGCAATATCGGTTGTAGCATAAAGGTAACCACCGTCACGTTTTTGGATGATAACACCCATTGGCTCGCCTTCTTTGTTTTTATATTCATCTAAAAACACGACAATAGCGCCGTCGCTTTCAACGGCTAGTTTTTTCTGTTTTAAATCAGCTACGATTGTTGGCAACATACTGTTATAGATACTTTCGCCCATGGTATCTTCAACGGTTAACGTGACATTTAAACGTCGATAAGTGGCAATATTTTGCGTCATGGTAATATCAACTAGCTTGCGCCACATATCACGGCAATACTCATCACCGCCTTGTAGTTTAACAACATAATTACGCGCTTTTTCAGCAAATACGTCGTCTTCGTCATAGTGTTTTTTAGCAGCACGATAGAATGATTCTAAATCTGAAAGCGCCATATCATTGGCGTGTTCATTTTGCACTTTTTCAAGATACGCAATTAACATACCAAATTGAGTTCCCCAATCGCCGACATGGTTGGCTCGAATCACATTATGCCCCAAAAATGATAAAACGCGCACACTCGCATCACCAATAATGGTTGAGCGCAAGTGACCAACGTGCATCTCTTTAGCAACATTAGGCGCCGAATAATCAACTACAATGGTTTGTGGTTTGGCAGGGAGGGTGATATTGAGTTTATCACTGTTTAACGCAATTTCATTTTGCTCAGCAATCCAACTATTTTTTAAAAAGATATTAATAAACCCAGGCCCTGCAATCTCAACTTTTTCGGCAACATCATCAATATCTAAATGTTGCAAAACAGCCTGAGCAAGATCGCGAGGTGGCATCCCAAGTTTCTTAGCAACAGCCATAATGCCATTGGCTTGGTAATCACCAAATTGAGCTTTGTTTGATTGCTTAATTAAAGCGTCACAGTTCTTATCTGCACCCGCCATAATCATAGCTTGCGAAACGCGTTGCGTTAATAATTGTTGAATATTCACACTAAACCTAATCGATTATCATAAAATGGCTAATATCATACCGAAAAAGTGATAAATTGTCACTTCGTGGATACGAAGGGGAATTATTCCCCTTTAAAAACAAAATAAAAAACTTTAATAAAATCAATATCTTTCCTGAATGGTTTTGGATAAAAAATAATGTCTTTTTAGCTTTGGTAGACGGGATAGATTCTGAAAAGTCGTTGACATAAAAATAAGGTAAATCACACAGTTTGGAGTGGTTTTTGTAAAGTTTTTTTGTTAAAAAATAACCTAATTGCTATTTAAAAGCTTTTCAAAAAAGATATTGATTTTATTGATTTTTTCATTTTTAGTCAAAGCTATTATTCAAAAAAATGCACAAATTTTCAAACTAAAATCCAGCCTTGTTACTAACAAATATTTACAATAAATTAACAAAAATAACAACATAATATTATCGGCAGACATTATAATTTCAACGCTTTTTAGCATGGATTTACTCATTAATTGAGTGAAATATAAGAAATATAAATAAAACAAGGAATTACCTTACAGGTTAATCGTTATGCGTTATCATAATTTGCATCTAGCTTGCCAACCCTACGCTTTAAATTCTATTCATTTTCATCGTAGTCGAAAACAGAATCAATTCTTACTTTTATCACCGAAACCATTGAATTCGGTTTTATTTCCGAGATTATCGACAGAATTGTCATCTAGGTTGAAGTTCTTATCGTTCTTATCCAAGTCACCGTTATTTTTTGCGCCATTGTTATCATTGACGTATTCGCACACTTCACAGGCGTTATCGGCTCATACCTCAAGCGTAATAGAGGGCAGTGCACCGTATTTAACGCTTGACGGGGGACGAACTAAGGTAACAAATACAGACGCACTGTTGGTTATCACATTACCGGATGGTACAAAAATCACACCGTCAACCAACACCTCAAGCGCTACCAATCCAATAATATTATCGGCTGAACATTCTTTTGGTGATATTGGCATGTTGGTGCCTCTATCAAGCTATAGCGTTAGTTTAAATGACTTAATTACCCAAGGTTACTGGGGGGATGATGATGGCGATAGCGATGCAACAGCAACAGGAAGTTTATCGGTAGCGATTACCGATAAAAATGGTCGTTCGGTCAATCGTAGTGATACATTAAATATATGTACTGCACCTTACAAGATAACATTAAGTTGTACAAATGGTAGTGTAACTACACGGTATGGAGTACCGAATAGTCACACTTTCAATGGCAGTTCGGTGGCTTATTATATTACTCCACCATCATCACCAACTATCTGTTCGGTAAAACCAAACCTATATAATGGCACAGGTATCTTCGCTGGACCACCTAACATCTGGGAGTACGGTAGAGGTTTTTTAACTCAATCTACAAATCCATCATCTTATGGTCTTAATTTCCCAACTACTGGGGCTGATGGATTATATTTTGATTTAGAAATTGGTGGAGTGGATGAAAGCCAGTTGACTTGGTCTCCTGTCACACATGGTGGGATAACAGCTACCGTAACAAGAATAATTCCTAATGACAATTGGATTTCTATTGTTGATAGAAAAAAAACCGTAACACGGGTAACTTTAAATGGTCCTAGGGCCAGTAGTGATCAAATAAATGCAGAAAACCCCAGTCCGCTCAACACCCCATCTTTACCTCAGGTATTCGAATTAAAAGGAAAAAATAGCAAAGGTGATGCTGTCGTAAAATATGGATTTAAGCTAGGACTGTGGTTTGTCCATCGTGGAGAAAAAAACGATACATCGCTTAATCAAATAACTTGGTGTAGTGATTTGGGGTATCGTATGCCGCAGGTAAGGGAATTAACTAATGCGGTTTGTTCTGGTTGGAATTCAGGAAGCTGGTGTCAAGATGCTGTCGGTGCTACACCACCATCAACTGGTAATTATTACCTACGTCATATAGGGGCAGGCTTTTTCACTGAGTGGGGTAACATGCAAAATTATATTGATTCAGGGTTTATCTACAATAGGTATTGGATGAGCGGTAGGACAGGTAACTTCCAGTTCGTTGTCGACTCATCTGGTGGTTATGTGTACAGCTACAATGATACTGTTCGCCTTTATGGACTTTGTACTGCACCTTAAGTCCTTAATCCTTAAATTGTGCGATAGCTTATGGTGCTAATTAAGGATAATTAATTAAAGAATCAAGCTCCCACGTTAGCTAAGGCTAGCACTGTTATGGTTAATTACCACAACAGCACTAGCCACTTCAAATAATTAAATGTATTTTATAAAAAATCGGTCAGGAAAGGTATTGATTTTATTGAAGTTTTTTTGAGGTGTTTTTAACCAAAATCGCGATTAAAAACCGCTACCTAAAACAGCGACTAAAAACGACCACTCAAGCACCCATAAAAAATGCCACTACCCCAAAAAAACAAAGCAACCCCTCCTCACGCTCTAACAAATCTTTACAATAAATTAACAAAAAAAGTGGCAGATTATTCGCCATCAAGCTATAATTTTAAGGCTTATTCAAGCAGG
>NZ_WTFA01000012.1:0-51821 GCF_009795755.1 Gilliamella sp. Pra-s60
TGATGGTGCATAATCTGCCACTTTTTTTGTTAATTTATTGTAAAGATTTGTTAGAAGGTTGAGTGCGTTGCTTTGGATTTTTTTTTGGGGTGGTTTTGTTTGATAAAAATGACCAAAAAAAACTTCAATAAAATCAATACCTTTCCTGAACAATTTTTTGGTGGAAAATTAGTTTTTTTGTTTTGGTGAATAGAATAAATTGGGTGTGGTGGTTTCGGACGTTTTGACTTTTTGCGAATAAAATAGCCACAGTGACCACGTCTGAGTCAGGGAATTAAAGCGAATTCTCTGACAACCCACGCTTTCAGCGTCGGCGGCGGGGGGGCGGCGCTATTGTGGCTTTGCCACAACGGCGCAACCCTAAGGGAAAACGCCCCAACTTGCGCGGGGGCGTTATTCTTTGTTAGATTGTCCTCTCAGACTCCATAACCCCCTTCCGCGCCCTAAGGATTAAGAACTAAACGCTAAAAGCTAAGGTGCGGTGCAAAGGCCCCATCTGCGGTCGCTGGTATTGAAGCTGCTGACGCCGCCGTTGCTCGAGTAGACACTGAACTGGTAGCTACCCGTAGCGTCGCTCGTCCAGTAGGTGGGGTAGTGGTAGGAGCCGAAGTCCGCATCAGCGTAGTAGCGCATGTGGCCCCACTCCGTGAAAAGGCCTGCGCCTATGTAACGCTTGTAAACATTATTACCAGACGACGGCGTAGCGCCTACTGCACCAGTACAAGGATAACCATTATTCATATTCCAACCAGAACAAACCGCATTGGTTAAATCCCTTACCCGTACCATACGATAACCCAAACTATTACACCATGCTGTGTGATTAGAAGGGGTATCTTGTCTATTACCACGATTGACGAACCACTGCTTTAACACAAATCCATAACGAACGTCATTACCACTTCTATCCCTACCGACCAACTCGAAAGTCTGTGGCAAAGATGGACGTGTTAGTGGACTAGGATTACTTGAGCCTATTTGACTACTACTTGCCCTTGGACCATGCAACGTTACCCGTGTTACATATTTGGATTTATCAGTAATCCATTTATCAGCTTCGATAGTACGGTTATCTGAGGATGTGAATGTACCATAACGCGGCCTTGTCCAACTCACCGTTGCACTTAGACTTCCACTTGTGTTAACCGTCCAACTTAACTGACTTCCGTCAATACCAGTAGGAATCTCCAAGTCAAAATACAAGCCATCTGCACCAGTCGTTGGAAAGTTCCCGTCGTAAGATGATGGACTCGTTGACTGAAGGTAAAAGCCCTGGCTAGAATTCCACATGCCAAATGGACCTGCATGGCGGTAGTTGTCGGAAGAATCAATGTCAGTTGCTCCACCATACAACAAATTCGGTCTGGCCCAACAAATACTGGTATACTCATATGGGGTAATATAATAATCCACCGTAGCACGACTAAAACTACTACTTCTTGGTACCCCATACTGCGTGCTTAATGTGCCATCTGAACTTGTTAAAGTTACCTTATAAGGTGCACTACATAGATTAGGTCCAAGAGCACTATGAACCGTATAACCGTTTCTATTCCTAAACTCCACCGATATACTCCCCGATGCCGTTACTCCACCTACTCCCTGTCCGTCTCCATCATCATCACCCCAATATCCCTGACTGACCAAATCATTCATCGTGATTGAACTCCTTGATATTGAGTTACTCCTTGGTGGCGGTACTATCATCTCTATATCATTGAAAGTACCCCTCCAATTCGGCAACCTGATTGGATTTGTTGGCGTTGATGGGTTCGTTGACCTTGTGTATACCCTGCCATCCGGCAACTTTATTGACAATAAACTGTCTGTATCAGTTAATTTAGTTACCCCTCCATCAAATGTAAAATACGGGGCGGAACCACGAATAACATTTGATGTCTGTGCCGATAATGCCTGTACACCCTGCGTGTATGACAATAACAACAATGGCGCAAAGAATAATGCCGATTTACGTAATAACGGAGACTTAAACAATAACGGCGGTTTTAATAACCACTTGGATATCGGCGGTAATTTTGCCGAAGATTTTGCCGATGACGGCGTCGATTTCGCTACGCGAAATGACTTCGGTGATGAAAATAACTGTGGCGCTCTATTTTGACCACTGTGCGAATCAATAAGATTTAGGGCATAGGTTTGGCAGGCCAGATGCCAGATGCCAGATGCCAACCATGGTAATGCATTTTTATTCCCTTGTCAAGTAATTTATTGTTTTTTCTCAATTTTTCCATCAGTTCGCTTTATTTTTGAGCGATTCCCTGCTTGAATAAGCAGGAAAATTATAACTTGATGGTGCATAATCTGCCACTTTTTTTGTTAATTTATTGTAAAGAATTGTTAGGGCGTGAGGAGGGGTTGCTTTGTTTTTTTGGGGAAGTGGCATTTTTTATGGGTGCTTGAGTGGTCGTTTTTAGTCGCTGTTTTAGGTAGCGGTTTTTAATCGCGATTTTGGTAAAAAACACCTCAAAAAACTTCAATAAAATCAATACCTTTCCTGACTGATTTTTAGGTGATCGTTGAGCCGTTTTTTAGCAAAAAACACTTTAAACGCTTTTAAAGGTAAGCGGTTTTTTGGTTTTACGTGTTTTGTTGTTTTATCCAGTACGTTTTATTAGCAAATCCTAATAAGTTGTTGGTCATTTTTATGCTTTGTAGTTCTAATTCCCAAATTGGTGCTTTGATAACTCTTGCAAAAGGAAACGCTCGATAATATTGCCCATAGGCTTGCTTGGCTTGTTCATTTTGTAATTGAGTTGCTTTAGCTTGAAATTGGATGCCTTGGATTTGTGCAATAGTTTTGGGGGTAACGCTAATGGTTCCTGCCACTTGGGGTTGTATTAGCATGGCTTTAGCGTGTTGGGTTTTTAGTTCAGAAAGGAAATATAAATGCATTGGTTGTTCATCAAATACATAAAAAGCATTACATGCCCATGGTGTGTTGTCGGGCAAAATAACGCTGAGTGTCAGCACATGATGCTTTTTGATAAACTTAATAATTTTAGGATCGACTTGCATGGGTTAAATTTGTGTTAGTCATTCGGGTTTGTGATTTAGGTGCAAATCTTCGCCCCAGCGTGGTAGTGTTGGAATATCAAGACCAAATAAGTCAAGTGCTCGAGCTACGCTGTGGGTAATGATGTCATCAATACTATTAATATGCTGATATAGCGCAGGCACGGGTGGGCAAATAACACCGCCCATAAGGGTGACTGCTTCCATATTTTTTAGGTGTGCTAGATTTAATGGTGATTCGCGCACCATTAGCACTAAGCGACGACGCTCTTTTAATACAACATCGGCTGCACGGGTAAGTAAATTATCCGATAGCCCTTGCGCTATAGCTGCGAGCGTTCGCATTGAGCAAGGAGCGATCAGCATACCTATGGTTTTAAATGAGCCACTTGCAATGGCGGCACCAATGTTATTAATAGAATAGACTTTGTCTGCCAGTGATTCTATTTGAGCTAAACTTATGTCTGGTGCTTCGTGAGTACGTGTGATATGCGCCGCTTTTGAGATCACTAAATGTGTTTGGATATTGAGTGGTTTTAAAAGCGTTAGGGCTTTTATTCCGTACGCAAACCCGGTTGCGCCACTAATGCCAATCACTATCCGTTGCTGTGTCATGTTTGTTCTCTATTATTTTGGGGTTAGTTTGTTTTGGACTGTGTTGGTTTGATTTGCCCTGCTTTCCAGTGTTTTCGACATACTGAGTGGTATTCGCTGTCACCTAGATGGATAGAGTTACCAAATTTTACAATTTGTCCGTCTTCACCTTCTAATAAGATCATGGTGGCTTTTTTACCACACCAACAGACGGTTTTTAGCTCTCTAAAATTGTCGGCAATTTCGAGCAGTGTTTTGGATCCTTCAAATAGGTGCCCCATATAGTCGGTTTTGATGCCAAAAAACATAATAGGCACGCCTTTTTCATCACAAACATCGGATAGTTTCCAGATAGTGTTACGAGATAAGAATTGGCTTTCGTCAATAAGTATACAAGCGTAGTTACTTTGTTTGATGTGCTCAATGATGCCATCAACCGTTGTATCGTCAAGCTGTAGCGCCTTTTTGCGTAGCCCCAAGCGCGAGACAATTTCAACCGCCGAATCACGCGTATCAACCGATGATTTAAGCAGTAACGTTTGCATGTTGTTACTTAGGTAGTTGTGGTCAATTTGTAGGAGTTCGGTGGATTTACCGGCATTCATTACGCCATATATGTAATAGATCTTAGACAAAATAACGCTCTCAAAATTAAAATAAATAAAACATAAAAATCAATGAATAACAGCTATTATGCAGATAATAAAAAAGGTAAGTTAAACAACCTACCTTTTTGTTTGTTTAAGGAATAATTATTTTGCTTTACCTTGGTTTGCAACTGCTGCTTGTTTTGCTGCAATTTCATCTGCGTTGCCTAGGTAATAGTGTTTGATGACTTTCATATTGTCGTCAAATTCATACACTAATGGTACACCTGTTGGGATGTTAAGTTCGATGATGTCGTCATCGCTAATGTTGTCTAGGTGTTTTACTAACGCACGAAGTGAGTTACCATGTGCGGCAATAATAACACGTTCACCTTTAGCTACACGTGGTGCGATGGTTGATTCCCAGTAAGGTAATACTCGTTTGATCGTTAATGCTAAGCTTTCAGTTAATGGTAGTTCTGATTCAGGTAATTTGCTGTAACGTGAATCGTGACCAGGGAAGCGTTCATCTGATTTTTCAAGCGCTGGAGGCGTAATTGCAAAGCCGCGACGCCATAATTTTACTTGGTCATCACCATATTTTGCCGCTGTTTCAGCTTTGTTTAAGCCTTGTAATGCACCATAGTGACGTTCGTTTAATTTCCAGCTTTTTTCAACTGGTAACCATGCTTGGTCGACTTCGTCTAAAACGTGCCATAATGTGTGAATTGCGCGTTTTAATACTGATGTGTAGGCATAATCAAATTCAAAACCTTCTTGTTTAAGTAATTTACCTGCTTCAGCGGCTTCTTGGTTGCCTTTGTCAGATAAATCAACATCAGTCCAACCGCAAAAACGGTTTTCTTGGTTCCATACACTTTCGCCATGTCGAATAAGCACTAGTTTTTTTACTGCCATGAGTATAACTCCTTAGTTACGTAGATTAAATTTTTAGTATATTCTGTTTTATGGCTATGCTTAGTCCTTGCCTGCACAGCCTTTGATTTTGCGGTAATTAATTAACGCAAAATGTTTATTATTTTGGTAAATATTTTAATGGGTCGACTGATTGCGCTTTGTATCGAATTTCAAAGTGTAATCTAACTGACGATGATCCCGTTGCCCCCATTGTGGCAATTTGTTCACCCGCACGCACGGTTTGTTGTTCTTTAACTAATATAGATTGGTTGTGCGCATAAGCGGTTAAGTAGTCATCGTTATGTTTGATGATAATTAAATTGCCATAACCCGGTAATGCACTACCTGAATACACAACTCGCCCATCTGCCGCTGCCATGACTTTGTCACCAAGTGAACCTGATATATCAATACCTTTGCTTGCATTAGAAAACTTTTCAATAATTTTCCCTTTTGATGGCCATTGCCATGTAATGTTAGCAACGCTCGATGTTGATGAACTTGCGCTTGGTATGTTGTTAGTCGAATCTAATGGTTCAGTAACGGTTTCAGTTGTTTCGGTCGTGGTTGGTTTTTGATTCGGATTCGTTGTTGTTACCGAAGTCGTCGTTGTTTTAGTTATTGTTGGTTTGGTTTTAGTTTGACCAATTGCAATACTTGAGTCATCACTGTTGGTTTTAGTTGTCGTTGTGTGACTTGTTGTAGTTTTTTGCGTTACTACAACTGTTCCACCACTCACGTCTAACACTTGCCCAACATTTACAGCAAAAGGTTCTTTGATGTTGTTTTTAGCCGCTAACGAGCGATAATCATTACCTGTTACCCATGCAATGTAAAATAATGTATCTCCACGTTTAACTGTGTAAGTATCACCTTTGTAGCCCCCTTTGGGAATGTCGTCGTAATTACGGTTGTAAACAATCCGTTCGTTACTAACTACGGTGCCATTACTGCTAGTAGTAGTGTGAGTTGTATTTGTGTTTGCCGCCGTTGTCTGTCTTGATGAAGGTGGATTGTAAGTACTAGGCGTAGCAGAAGTTCTACTTCCACCTGTTGAAATATTCGTAGGTGGTTTGGTATAGACTGAGGATGTTGATGCCCCTCCTGCACCAGAAATATCTTCAATTTCAGCCTGCTCGGTTTGTGTACAAGCGGCAATTAACAAACTTAAGCAACTTAATGTCAGTATTTTTTTCAAAGCAACACCTTTCATTCGTAAATTTTATTTTTAGCTATTTTGTATTCAATAGCGTTTTTATTAGAGCATTTTAGCGTTTTTGTAGCAAAAAGCTATTATCAAATAAGTTATTATATGGATTACTTATTGATTAAAGCAACAAATTCATCAAGAATTTGCCGATTATGACTGCTATTTTTGTTTATCATCTTGGTTTATTAAGGTTATTACTCTATTTTTGTGTTCAATAACCATGATTATAATACTAATTTGGTGTCATACCGTTATCTATTTATCTGTATTAATCCATTATTAATTGGCTATTAATTAAAAATAAAATGCAAATAATGTTATTATTAATGAGTTAGTTTGCTAACCCACGATTTGCTATTTAATCTAGCCAGTCCAATTTATTTTGAAAGTAATGAGTATATACAATAAAATAGGCTTTCGTACAGTATCTTTACCGTATTTCTATAAAAATTTAATGTGATTTAAAATAATGACTTTATATATTGTTGCAACACCAATCGGAAACTTAGATGATATTACGCTTAGAGCGATCAATACACTTAAAAGCGTTGATCTTATTGCGGCTGAAGATACTCGCCATAGCGGTCTACTTTTACAACATCTTGGCATTAAAGCAAAGCTGTTTGCTTTGCATGATCATAATGAGCAAGAAAAGTCTCACCTTTTGATTGAAAAATTAAAATCGGGCTTGTCTATTGCTTTAATTTCAGATGCCGGTACACCATTAATTAACGATCCTGGTTATCACTTGGTTAAAGCTTGTCGTGACAATAATATTCAAGTCGTTCCCATTCCAGGGGCTTGTGCTGCTATTGCTGCATTGTCGGTCGCGGGATTGCCTTCTGATAAATTTAGTTATGAAGGATTTTTACCCGCTAAGAGCAAAGCACGGCAAGATAGTTTAACTAGATTAATTGATGAGCCACGGACTATGATTTTTTATGAATCAACTCATCGTTTGTTAGATACGCTGCAAGATATGCAAGCCGTTTTGGGTGCAAATAAGCATATTGTTTTGGCGAAAGAGCTCACCAAAACATGGGAAACTATCGTCAGTTTTACCATAAGCGAACTAATTGCGTGGCTAAACGAAGATACTAATCGGCAAAAAGGCGAATTTGTTTTGATTGTTGAAGGCCATGTAAAAACAGATAATGACATTGATCAGAAAGCCATTAATACCCTTAAATTATTGCAAAAAGAGTTACCTCTTAAAAAAGCGGCTGCTATTACTGCTGAAATCCATGGACTGAAAAAGAATCAACTTTATCAAATTGGATTAGTGCAAGAAAAATAACTTTAGCAATTTTACCAAGTTGATATTAAGCCGTTGCGGTTAAAATACGAAACAACGTAAAATCAGTAACAAGATCATTGGTACTAAGTGCGTTATTTGATATAATCCCCCGCAATTTTTATAACATTTTATGATAAAGGTAACAAACAGTATGGGATTTAAATGTGGGATTGTCGGATTACCGAATGTAGGTAAGTCAACGCTTTTTAACGCACTAACTAAAGCAGGCATTGAGGCAGCTAACTTTCCTTTTTGTACTATCGAGCCAAATACTGGGGTTGTGCCGATGCCCGATCCACGTTTAGATGAGCTGGCTAAAATTGTCAAACCACAACGTACTTTGCCAACAACGATGGAATTTGTTGATATTGCAGGCCTTGTTAAAGGTGCATCAAAAGGTGAAGGCCTTGGTAATCAATTTTTAGCCAACATTCGTGAAACCGAAGCCATTGGGCATGTTGTGCGTTGTTTTGAAAACGAGAACATCGTCCACGTTGCGGGTAAAATCGATCCGGCTGAAGATATCGAAATTATCAATACCGAGCTAGCATTAGCCGATCTTGAAGCCTGTGAACGGGCAATCACTCGCCAACAAAAACGCGCTAAAGGTGGCGATAAAGACGCTAAATTTGAGGTGGAAATTCTTGAAAAATGTTTACCTCATCTTGAACAAGGCAAAAAGCTACTTTTATTAGATTTTAGTAAAGAAGAACTTGAAGCTATCAAATACCTTAGTTTTTTAACACTAAAACCAACTATGTACATTGCCAATGTTAATGAAGATGGTTTTGAAAATAATCCTTATTTAGATAAAGTCAAAGCAATAGCAGAACAAGAAAAGGCAGTTGTAGTGCCGGTTTGTGCAGCAATTGAAGCTGAGCTTGCTGAACTTGATGACGATGATCGTGATGAGTTTATGCAAGATTTAGGTTTAACCGAACCCGGTTTAAACCGTGTAATTCGTGCTGGGTATAGTTTGCTTAATCTGCAAACTTATTTTACCGCTGGCGTTAAAGAAGTTCGTGCTTGGACAATTTCGGTTGGTGATACGGCTCCGCAAGCGGCAGGTAAGATCCATACTGACTTCGAAAAAGGCTTTATCCGTGCACAAACTATCGCTTTTGATGATTTTATTAAATACGGCGGTGAGCAAGGGGCTAAAGAAGCAGGTAAAATGCGTGCCGAAGGTAAAGATTATATCGTGCAAGATGGCGATATTATGAATTTCTTATTTAATGTGTAGTTGATTATTTTACGTCGCCTTTTGGCGACGTTGTTATGTGGGTAAAGAGGACGTTAACCTTTATCTACAACTTTTGTCAAACCTGCTAATCTGTAGTGGATTGATATACACAAGGACTGCTCACTTTTATGTTACTCACTTTTCAACAAGCCAAACAGCAAGTACTGCAAAGCGTATCAACCATAAAATCTCTCTCTTACGAAAAAGTCAGGTTATTTGATGCGCTAGATCGGATCACTGCTGAGAATGTGATTTCGCCGATTAATGTGCCACGATTCGATAATTCTGCGATGGATGGTTATGCTGTTCGATTAGCGGATCTTAAGCAATCAACCTTATTACCGTTAGCAGGTGCAATTTTTGCAGGCGATGATATAAGCAATCTTTATTGGCCAAAAGGAACCTGTTTACGCATTATGACAGGCGCTCCTGTACCCAATGATGCCGATGCAGTTGTTATGCAAGAGCAGACCAAAAAATCAGATTTGGGTATTGCTTTTTTGAATCAGGTAAAAGCTGGCGATAACATCCGCCGTATAGGCGAAGATGTTAAGCAAGGTGCAATTATCGTCAACAAAGGGACTAAATTAACAGTACCAACCCTATCGACACTGGCAACGCTGGGCATGAGCGAACTTGTGGTATTTAAAAAGTTAAAAGTCGCTATCTTATCAACTGGGAATGAATTAACCCCCATTGGTGAAAGCTTACCTTGCAATGGTGCTATTTATGATAGTAATCGCTTTACGCTGAAATTATTACTGAGCAAACTTAACTGTGAAATTATTGATCTGGGTATTATTGCTGATGATCCAAACCAAATTAAACAAGCGTTGATGAGTGCATCAAGTCAAGCGGACTTGGTGATAACCAGTGGCGGAGTTTCAGTTGGCGACGCTGATTATACCAAAACCGCTTTAGAGGATCTGGGCACAATCAACTTTTGGAAGATGGCAATAAAACCGGGCAAACCTTTTGCCTTTGGTAAAATTGGCAATGCGCTATTTTGTGGTTTGCCGGGCAATCCTGTTTCAACTTTGGTGACATTTTACCAATTAGTGCAGCCTTTGATTTTGGCGCTTTCAGGACTTGAAGATTCATCCATGGATTTAAGCTTTAAAGTTAAAACAGCAACAAATCTTAAAAAAAGCGTAGGTAGATTAGACTTTCAACGTGGTGTGTTGCAAATTAATACTCAAGGCGAATTAGAAGTGAGCACAACTGGACAGCAAGGTTCGCATATTACTCAATCGTTTAATCAAGCAAACTGTTTTATTGTGCTTGAACAAGAACGAGGCAATGTAGCTAAAGGTGAACTTGTTACTGTTGAGCTATTTAATGCGCTATTAAAGTAGCCTATATTTAGACTAATGCACTATTTTGAATATCAAAATAGTGCAACTAATATCGCACCAGCCGCAATCATCGCAACACCAATTCCGGCTAATAACGAGATCTTTTCACCAAATAAAACCACAGCAAACACCACCGCAAATACAACACTTAATTTGTCAATTGGCGCAACTTGTGACACTTTACCTTCTTTAATTGCCATAAAGTAAAATAACCAAGAGAGCGCACCAGCAATACCACTAAGCGCAATAATGAGTAAAGCTTTTTTGTCGTTAAAAAAGGTACTAATAAGGTTGAGCTTACCTTGAACAACCACAACACCAACTAAAAAAATGGCCATAACAATAGCACGAATGGCTGTTGCGGTGTTTGCATCAAGATGTTGTAAGCCAATTTTTCCTAAGATAGCAACACTTGCAGCAGTAATAGCGGAAAGTAGCGCATAAATAAGCCAAGTACTCATGTTAATACTTGTCTATTTTGATTAGATATTGTTGATTATTTGAATTAGCTTCACATTGTTGTGATTTATTCATTACACCACGACAATCTTCTAAAACGCCGTGGGCTTTTGACCAATGATAAGTTTTACCTTCGTCGTTTTTACCGCCACATCCGACTAATATCACGCTAAACATTAAGCAAGACAACCCAATAATGGCTGATTTCATTTATTCCCCCTCTCTTTTTTGCAAATACATCGAAATAATTAACGGTATTACGTTTGTTTTTATTTAGATTATTCTACTCCAGAATCAATACGATTAATAGCTTGGTTACCGCCTATTTTTATTAGATGAAAAGGACGATTGCCTTTGTAGGAATTTAATAATTGCGGAGGTTCATCTAGTGGTTCATCCGCTAGCTCAAATGCTCCCCAATGGATGGCTATTGCGCAATGACAATTAAGTTCATCATATAACTGCACAGCTTGTTTGGGATCAATATGTTGAAGGTGCATAAACCAGCGTGGTGCGTAAGCACCGATTGGAATCAAGGCTAAATCAATACTTGAAAAACGTTCACCAATTTCTTTTAAACTCGATGAATAGCCCGTATCCCCCATAAAATAGACGGTTTTAGTTTGTTTTTCATCCGTTACTTTTGATTGAATAATCCAACCACACCAAAGACTTTTGTTGGTGTCAAATATTCCTCGATTACTCCAATGCCGTGCAGGTACAGCTGTAAAGCTGATACCGTTAATAGTAACAAAATCCCACCAATTGAGTTCAATAACCTGCTTGGCTCCCCACCTTTCTAATTTACGCTTTAATCCTAATGGCACCATAATGACCATGTTGGGAAAACGTGTAATTAATTTTTTCATACTCTGATAATCAAGATGATCATAATGAGAGTGCGAAATCACGATAAAATCAATTTGAGGGAGTTGTTCAATCGATAAAGCAGGTGGCGTACGACGTTTTGGACCAACAAACTGAACTGGTGATACTCGTTTTGAAAACACGGGATCGGTTAAGATCATTTTACCTGCTAAACGCATTAATGTGGTTGAATGACCTATCCACCATACTCTATCTCCCGCCAACGTTAAATCAATTTTTTCAAACCAAGTTTGATTAAAAGTTAAGTAGCCTGTTTTAGGTGGTAATACTTTACGATGACGATGCCATCGCCATGCATCAAATAGCTTAATTTTAAAAGGTTCACTGTTTTTAAAACGGCGCGTTTTGCGTTGCGTTTTTGTTTTCATAACTTCATATCTTTTGGGCTAATTAGCAAATCGTTCAATCATCACAGCAACATTATTAGCATTAACAATTGCGCTCGGTTTAGAAACTTTGACTTTTAGCCATTGTACCGCAAATTTTTGTATGATTAATTTGGCAACGTTTTCAGCTACCGATTCTATCAATTCAAATTGGTTTGATTCAATAAATTGAGTGATAGCTTGGCTAACTAGAAAATAATCTAAACAAAGTGAAACATTATCACTTTCACCTGCTGGTTTATTGTCCCATGCCATTTCTAGGTCGAGTATGAGTTTTTGTTTGATGGTCTTTTCCCACTCGTAAACACCTATAGTGGTTAAAACAGTTAACCCTTCAATTATTACCCTATCGTTACTATACGTATTCATGCTAGATGTATTCATGCTAGATTCCAAAAGCTTAGTTTATTTAAATAGAGATTACCGAATCTTAGTAAATTACGCTATAATTTATTGCAATATATTTTAAGACTAGCAATTATGACACGAATTTTTCAACCATTTACAATTACCCAAAATAGTATTATTACGTTAGATGATAACGCCTTTAATCATCTTGTTCGCGTTTTGCGGATGAAAGTTGGCGAAAATATTATTTTATTTGATGGTTCGAATCAAATCACACCTGCCGTTATCCATGAAGTTAATAAAAAATCAGTCACGGTGAAAACAGCTTTGACAATAACTGATGACCGTGAATCACCTTTAAACATTCATTTAGGGCAAGTTATTTCTCGTGGTGAGAAAATGGAATTTACAATTCAAAAATCAGTTGAATTAGGTGTAAAAAGTATTACCCCCCTACTTTCTGAACGTTGTGGTGTGAAACTTGATGCCGAAAGACTAGATAAAAAAGTTCAACAATGGCAAAAGATCGTGATATCAGCTTGTGAGCAATGTGGTCGTAATGTCGTGCCTATCATTCATCCTGTAACCAAACTTGAAACTTGGTGCGCAAGTTTAACAACGCAGCTACGCTTAAATCTTCACCCCAAAGCAAAGCATGGTATTAAGCAGATACCTAGTGGTAAACAGGATATTAGCTTATTGATTGGCCCAGAAGGTGGATTATCAGACAGTGAAATTAGTATGACTCATCGCTATCAATTTACCGATATTTTACTCGGCCCGCGTGTTTTACGCACCGAAACAGCAGCATTAACCGCGATAACCGCTTTGCAAGTGCATTTTGGTGATTTGGGATAATATAAATTAACTCGATATGAGCAATGTTTGCTTTGCATCTTAATCGGTAACGAGTATGATAGTTGAAAATACATTTTTTATAATGATTTAGCACACTAGCTGTTATATGTTCAAAATACCCCAATGAACACATATAAAGTAATACATATTATCAATCGACTATTCGCTAAAACCAAAAGAATCAGTAAGGAGTCACTATGATTAAGCTTGGTATTGTTATGGATCCAATTAGTCATATCAATATAAAAAAAGACACTAGTTTTGCTATGTTGCTTGAGGCACAAAAACGCGGTTATGAGCTTTTTTATATTGAAATGAACGATCTTTTTTTAGACACAGGCGAAGCTTATGCCACAACTCGTGCTTTGACCGTTTATAACGATAAGGATCATTGGTTTGAGTTTGGGCAAGAACAAACCATTGCACTCAGTGACCTTGATACAATTTTAATGCGTAAAGATCCGCCTTTTGATACTGAGTTTATTTATGCCACTTATATTTTAGAACGCGCCGAAGAAAAAGGTGTATTAGTGGTCAATAAACCACAAAGCCTGCGCGATTGTAACGAAAAATTGTTTACTGCTTGGTTTGCACAGTTTACTCCGAAGACACTAGTTACACGCCAAACAACACAAATTAAAGCATTTTTCCAAAAACATCACGACATCATTTTAAAACCATTGGATGGTATGGGGGGGTCGTCAATTTTTAGAATCAAACAAGATGATCCTAATGTTTCGGTCATTATTGAAACATTAACCGAACATAATACACGTTATTGCATGGCTCAAAACTTCATTCCAGAGATTAAAGACGGCGATAAGCGCGTTTTAGTGGTTGATGGTGAACCCGTTCCTTACTGTTTAGCTCGAATTCCACAAAAAGGCGAAACTCGCGGTAACCTTGCTGCTGGCGGCCATGGTGAAGTAAGAGCATTAAGCGAAAGTGATTGGTATATAGCTAAAAGCATCGCCCCTGTTTTAAAAGAAAAGGGCTTACTGTTTGTAGGACTTGATATTATTGGTGATAAATTAACCGAAATTAATGTCACTAGTCCAACTTGTGTCCGTGAAATTGAAGCTGCCAATCCCGATCTTTCAATCACTGGCATGTTAATGAATGCAATCGAATATCGATTAAATAAGAAGAGTTAAATCATGATTAGAGAATATAAAGCAGAAGATTTAGACAGCGTAATGGAAATATGGTTGCAAGGTAATTTGCAAGCGCATGATTTTATTAACCCTGATTTTTTTAAACAAAATTATGATTTAGTAAAAATGCTAATTCCAATGTCTAGGTTATATGTACAAGATCTTAACGGCGTAAAAGGTTTTATTGGTTTAACTGAAAACTATATTTCAGGGCTATTTGTTGATCAAAATTACCGCCACCAAGGCGTCGGTAAAGCATTAGTCAATAAAGCAAAACAGCGCCATAATGAACTGTTAGTACATGTTTATAAAAAAAATGCTGCAGCGATTGATTTTTATCTTTCTCAAAATTTTAATATTGTTTCAGAATCAATCAATGAAGAAACCAACGAACCAGAATTATTAATGCGCTGTAATGTTGAACATAACGTTAAAATTGGCAAATGCGCATTATAAAAGTTACCTAAATGTGAGCTTATGAATTTAAAAGATCATTTTATTATTGCTATGCCAACTTTGGATGACTCCTTCTTTAGTCGTTCTGTTATTTATATTTGTGAACACAATCGTGATGGCGCCATGGGCATTATGATTAATAAACCGATTGTTGATCTTAATGTTGCAACGGTGCTTACACGATTGGAAATTACTTCACCAAAAAGTTGTGCTGAATTAGAACATCCCGTATTTTGTGGCGGCCCACTTGCAGAGGAGCAAGGGTTTATTCTACACACTCCTCAACAAGGATTTGCTTCTAGCATTCAGATTTCTGACGAGGTGATGATTACCACGTCGCTCGATGCACTCAAATCAATCGGCTCACCTGAACAACCGCAAAATATCTTTTTGTCTTTAGGTTATTCAAGCTGGCAATCATTGCAACTTGAGGGTGAAATTGCCCGTAATGATTGGTTAGTGACTCATGCTGTGCCTAAAATTATTTATGAGGTAGCAATTGATGAGCGTTGGCAAAAGGCAGCCGAATCACTTGGTATTAATATCAAAACTATTTCACATCAAATGGGCAATGCATAATCGATGGCTACAATTATTGCATTTGATTTTGGTACGGCAAGTATTGGCGCAGCAATTGGGCAAGATATAACTAAAACAGCTAATCCTTTATGTTCTTTTAAAGCGCGTGATGGTATTCCTAACTGGCAAACCATAGAAAAGGTGTTAAATGAGTGGAAACCTGATTTTTTAGTCGTCGGGCTTCCCCTAAATATGGATGGCACCGAGCAACCCTTAACCGCGCGAGCTCGTAAATTTGCTAATCGTTTACATGGCAGATTTGGTTATCAAGTACATTTGCAAGATGAGAGATTATCAACCGTTGAAGCAAAATCACATATTTTTGCTTCACGAGGTTATCGAGCACTTGAAAAGGGATATGTTGATGCAACTTCTGCCATTATTATTTTGGAAAGCTGGTTTGAAAATAATTAGTAGTTTTAATTAATTGGTTATTTTGTAAATAATTAATCGCCATTAAATTTCATCCTTGCTAAAATAGTAGCCCACTATTTATTGTAAGGATTGCTTGCTGTGTCAAATAATAAATCTCTCAGTTATAAGGACGCTGGTGTCGATATTGATGCCGGCAATGAACTTGTTAATCGCATTAAATCTGTTGTTAAAGAAACCAAACGACCTGAAGTTATGGGTGGACTGGGTGGCTTTGGTGCACTATGTGCTATTCCACAAAAATATAAAGAGCCTATTTTAGTATCTGGTACCGACGGTGTAGGTACCAAATTACGTCTAGCAATGGATTTAAATCGCCATGAATCAATTGGTATCGATTTAGTCGCAATGTGTGTTAACGATCTGATTGTTCAAGGCGCTGAACCTTTATTTTTCCTTGATTATTATGCTACTGGTAAACTTGATGTTGATGTTGCCGCTACCGTAGTTACAGGCATTGCTGAGGGTTGTAAGCAATCAGGCTGTGCTTTAGTGGGTGGTGAAACAGCTGAAATGCCGGGTATGTATCATGGTAATGATTATGATTTGGCAGGATTTTGCGTGGGTGTTGTTGAAAAGTCAGCCATGATCGACGGTAGCAAGGTGCAAGACGGCGATGTATTAATTGCATTAGCATCAAGTGGTGCTCATTCAAATGGCTATTCATTAGTGCGTAAAATTATTGAAGTCAGTGGCGTAAACCCGGCTACCGAACAATTAAATGGAAAACCACTTGCCGATCACTTACTTGCACCAACTAAGATCTATGTTAAGTCTGTTCTTGACCTTATTGCTCAAGTTGATGTGCACGCCATTGCCCATATCACTGGTGGTGGATTCTGGGAAAACATCCCTCGTGTATTACCCGATAATACACAAGCCGTGATTAACGAAGCAAGCTGGCAATGGCCTGAGATATTTAATTGGCTACAAAAAGCAGGTAATGTCAGCCGTCATGAAATGTACCGTACCTTTAACTGTGGTGTTGGCTTAATTGTTGCCTTACCAAAACAGTCAGCCGATAAAGCAATTAACTTGCTAAATAACCATGGCGAAAAAGCATGGTTATTAGGTGAAATTAAACACACCACGTCAAGCGAGCGTGTTGTAATAAAATAAATTTTATTTTCATATTATCCATCTTAACATAATGAATTAGATGGATAATATGCACCTTTGAAGATCATTATTGCCTAGTATAACCCATTTTTAATTTTTTGCGAGTTTCGGTTTTTATGGCACTGCCAAACAATAATAAAAATTCACCAACGTACATATTAAAAGGTCTCCTGTAGTACTTGATGCCTCTCGGTTAATTCTTCGCATAAATCAGCAAATTTTTCTCACTCAAGTTTATTACTAAATTTGTCCATTTTATCCTGAGGTAGACGATTCCAATAAAATTTTTTCAGACCTTCTTTAGATAGTCCTTCTATAACTACCCTATTTTAGTAACTTTTTTGTATTATTTTATCTGTTTATTATTTAACTAAAATATACTTAACATGTTAAATTAATTTATTTTTGTTTTTTTATCAATACTTTTGTCTAAAACAGTAATGACAAAAAATTTAACATAAAAATAACGAAAAGCTATATTAGTTTCTGATACAATAATATAAATTTATAATAAGTTTGTAATGCCATAACACTATAAAATACAAGGTTTTTTAATGATCATATCAGACGCTAACAGTGCGGTGTCATCCGTCGCTTATCGTGCAAACGAAGTCATTGCCATATACCCAATCACACCAAGCTCAACCATGGCCGAGCAAGCTAGCACTTGGGCAGAGTTTAATAAACCAAATGTATTTGGTGATACACCAAGAGTGATTGAAATGCAGTCCGAAGCAGGAGCCATTGCAACTGTTCATGGTTCATTAATGACTGGGGCGCTAGCAACTTCGTTTACTTCGTCGCAAGGTTTGCTTTTAATGATCCCATCACTATACAAAATAGCTGGCGAACTTACTCCTTTTGTTTTGCATGTTGCCGCTCGAACTGTTGCAACTCACGCACTTTCTATTTTTGGTGATCATTCTGATGTGATGGCAATTAGGCAAACTGGTTTTGCAATGCTTTGTTCAAGCTCAGTGCAGGAAGCACAAGATTTTGCGTTAATTTCACAAATGGCAACCTTAAATAGCCGAGTTCCTTTTGTTCACTTTTTTGATGGATTTAGGACATCACACGAAGTCAATAAAATCTATCCACTAAGTGATGAACAAATTCATAATTTATTACCGCATGAGGCGATTAAAGCTTATCGTGAACGAGCTTTAACACCCGACAAACCTGTGACTCGTGGCACATCAGCCAACCCTGATACCTATTTCCAATGCCGAGAAGCGATAAATAGTTATTATGATAGTACTTATCAACATGTTGTTGATGCTATGGATTCCTTTGCGGCAGAAACAGGCAGAAGGTATCAACCTTTTGAATATTATGGAGCTTGTGATGCTGAACGTGTTATTGTCATTATGGGCTCTGGAGCAAGCACCACCAAAGAAGTTGTGGATGTTTTACTTAAACAAAATGAAAAAGTTGGTGTTGTGAACGTTCGATTATTTCGTCCTTTTTCAGCCGGCCATTTACTAAGTGTTATTCCTAATACTGTTAATAAAATTGCTGTTCTTGATAGAACTAAAGAACCTGGAGCGCAAGCCGAGCCACTTTATTTAGATATTATAACCGCATTTTCTGAAAGCTTATCACGAGGGGAACGCACAACTATGCCACTTATTATAGGTGGACGTTATGGGTTATCCTCTAAAGAGTTTGATCCTAGATGTGTACTTGCCATTTTTGCTGAACTTAACTTAGCAAAACCAAAGCCACGCTTTACTGTTGGTATTTATGATGATATTACAGGGCTGTCTTTACCATTGCCGGATCAATCTATTCCACAAAAATCTTCACTCGAAGCGCTATTTTATGGGCTTGGTAGTGATGGCACTGTATCAGCAACTAAAAATAATATTAAAATTATTGGTGATAGTTCACCTTTTTATGTACAAGGGTATTTTGTATATGACTCGAAAAAAGCAGGCGGCTTAACCACTTCGCACTTACGAGTTAGCTTAGATCCTATTGATTCCCCTTATTTAATTACCAGTGCACACTTTATTGGCTGCCACCAAGATCAGTTTATCGATAAATATCAAATTGTTGATAAGTTAAAAGACGATGGTATTTTTTTACTTAATACACCATATAGCAAAGATGAAATTTGGCATAGACTTCCAAAAGAAGTGCAAGTGCAATTAATTAAAAAGCGTGCACACTTTTACATTATAAATGCGGCAAAAATTGCTCGTGAATGTAATTTAGGAGCTAGAATTAATACCGTTATGCAGGCTGCATTTTTTCATCTTGCTGAAATATTTAAAAATGATTTTAGTATTGCTCAATTAAAAGAGGTCATTGCCAAAAGTTATAGTAGTAAAGGGCAAAATTTGGTTGAAAATAACTGGAAAGCACTTGATTTAGCTATTGCTTCATTAGTACAAATACCGCTTAGTTGTGTTGATCAAAGTAGCTCAACTATGCCTCCTATTGTACCAGCTAATGCTCCTAATTTTGTTAAAGCAGTGACAGCTACAATGTTAGCTGGTTTAGGTGATAATTTACCTGTATCAGCATTTCCACCCGACGGCACATGGCCTATCGGTACAACAAAATGGGAAAAACGCAATATTGCAGAGCAAATCCCGATTTGGCAACCAGAACTATGTACTCAATGTAACCACTGTGCGGTTGCTTGCCCTCATGCGGCTATTCGCGCCAAAGTTGTTGATCCTGACGATATGCTAAGCGCTCCAGATTCATTAAGCTCGCTTGAAGTTAAAGCTCGTGATATGAAAGGACAACGCTATGTGTTACAAGTGGCACCAGAAGATTGCACTGGCTGTAACTTATGTGTCGAAGTGTGCCCTGCTCGCGATCGCAATAATTTTGAAATTAAAGCAATTAACATGCAATCACGTATCGACAATCTTGATACACAACGTACCAATTTTGAGTACTTTACAGCATTGCCAGATCGAAATATTAATACACTTGAACGTATTGATGTACGTACATCACAATTGCTTACACCGCTATTTGAATATTCAGGCGCTTGTGCTGGCTGTGGCGAAACTCCATACATAAAATTATTGACACAACTTTATGGTGACCATTTAGCCATAGCCAATGCCACTGGGTGTTCATCAATTTATGGTGGTAATCTGCCATCATCACCTTATACGACCGATCGCGATGGGCGTGGACCGGCTTGGGCAAATTCATTATTTGAAGATAATGCTGAGTTTGCATTAGGGTATCGCATTACTTATGATCAACATAAAAAACGTGCGTTACGTTTACTTGATTATGTTGCCGGCGACATTTCGCCCGAAATAATTATCGCCTTAAAATCATCAGAAACCTCTATAGCTGAAAAGCGTCAACAAGTTGAGTTATTACGTGAGCAGCTTGCACACCTAGACTCGGCTCAATCACAAGAGTTGATGCAAGATGCAAATTATTTGGTTGATAAATCAGTTTGGGCTATTGGTGGCGATGGTTGGGCTTATGATATTGGATTTGGTGGGCTTGATCATGTGATGAGCTTAACCGATAACGTAAATATATTAGTATTAGATACACAATGTTATTCCAATACCGGTGGTCAACAATCAAAAGCCACGCCGATGGGTGCGGTATCAAAATTTGCCGATTTAGGTAAGCATAAAGCGCGTAAAGATCTTGGTGTTAGTGTAATGATGTATGGCCATGTCTATGTTGCACAAGTTGCATTAGGTTCACAACTCAACCAAACTCTTAAAGCCCTACAAGAAGCCGAAGCTTATAATGGGCCATCTTTAGTCATCGCTTATAGCCCTTGTGAAGAACATGGCTATGATTTGGCTAAATCACACGAACAAATGAAGGATTTAGTTAAATCAGGGTTCTGGCCTTTATATCGTTACGATCCACGCCGTATGGCTGAAGGTAAACCAGGTTTAGTACTAGATTCTAAAGCACCAAACAGTGATTTATTAACTAGTATCTTACTAAAAGAACAGCGTTTTCGCCGCTTAGAAACACTTGAACCTGTAATTGCAAACACTCTGCATGAACGTTCAACTAAAATGGCAGATTCTAAGTATAAATTCTTGCAAATGCTGGCAACCTATTCGGATATCGAAACACCAGCAGATAGCTAACAATGATCACCTACGGTAAAACAGTTACCCACGGTAATTTACAAATCACTATAAAGGACTGTTATTAATACAGTCCTTTTTACATACTATTTTTGGTCAACAAAGCACCAAATCTGTGCGTATTTAGATTAATCTGTCCTAAATAACAACCATCTTATCGTTAACTTTTTGTTATCTAATACTGTACAAATAAGTAACCTTAGTAATCTTAGTAATCTTTAAAAACTTGGTATTATTTTTGCTTAGTTAATAATTGACCACATAAATATTAATTAAGCGAGAGGTGAATCATGATATCCAATTTAAATGTCAGTAGAAGAAAATTAATCACATTTTCGAGTGCCGCAATTGCAGGGCTATCTATTAATCAATTGTTATCTAAAGCCCATGCGATGGAAGCGCAAAACTCGATTTCATTCTCGCTACCTATGCTTGAAAATGTAGCAACACCAGATATTAACAATCCAATAAGACTCAATTTCAATGAAAATGCGCTTGGTATGTCACCACTCGCAAAACAAGCAGCAATCGATGCCGTACCAAAAGCTAATCGCTATGCCAAAGCCGAAATGCCAATGCTTAATAAACGATTAGCTCAACATCATAAAGTTGATGATTCTCAAATTTTATTAACTGCAGGCTCATCGGAAGGTATTCGAAGCGCTATTGCCGCTTTTGTTAAGCCAGATACTCAATTAGTCATTCCAGAGCTTACTTATGGTGATGGAGAACATTTTGCAAAGATCTTTAATTTAAAAATTACTAAAGTACCAAGTTTGCCTGATTGGCAAATAGATATAAAAGGTATACAAAAAGCTGCTGAAGATTATAATGGATTTTCAATTGTTTATTTGGTTAATCCAAATAATCCTACTTCGACTGTTTTTGCAACAAACGAAATCGAACCTTGGATAAAAAGCAAACCTAAAAATACGATCTTTATTATTGACGAAGCTTATGCTGAATTTGTTAATGATCCTGCATTTAAATCAGTTGATGAATTAATTGCAAAAGGTTGTGACAATATTATATTACTTAAAACATTTTCAAAAATCCATGCAATGGCAGGATTACGAGTCGGTTATGCTGTCAGCTCAATTGAAAATATTCAAAACATGGCCCAATATGTAGCAGGCGAAAAGCTCAACTATTGTGGTGTTTGTGCCGCACTTGCTTCTATGGATGATCAACCATTTTTAACTTATTCTAAAAAAGCGGTTGATGTATCACGTCAAATCATGGAAAAAGCACTATCAGGCTTAGGATTACATTATTTAAAATCACAAACTAATTTTATGTTTCATAAAAGTCCGATTAATTTAAAAGATTATCGTGAATTAATGAAAAATAACTTCATATTGATTGGAAGAGATTTTGAACCAGCAACAAACTGGTGTCGAATATCACTTGGTTCACCGAGCGAAATGCTCTATGTAGCAAATACAATGAACGAATTAAAAAATAAAGGACAAATCTAACAATAGCTTTATTACAGATAAAAAATAAGCTCTTTAATATTAATTAATTTAAAGAGCTTTTCATTATTAATTATTCTTCAAAAGAGATAATTTAACTACCCGTTACACGGCGCGTCATCCAGTAATGCTTTTTCCAATAATCTTCATTTAAGCTTGAATAAATAACACCTTTTGACGTTGAAGCATGTAAAAATTTACCATCAGTATAATAAATACCAACATGTAAACCACTACGACTGCGACCTGTTTTAAAAAATACCAAATCACCTGCTTTTGGCGTATTTACCTTTACACCTAATTGAGCTTGTTCAGCAGCACTTCTTGGTAAGTTTTTTGAAAGTCTGTTTTTGAAAAAATTCATCACCAAAGCAGAACAATCACTACCAGATAAGGTTGTGCCGCCATAACGATATGGCGTGTTTTGCCATTTTTTATAGTGGGATTCTATTTTAGCTAACATAGCACGATCTGGCTTAGTATTTTTGGCAGAAACTTGCCCTTGACTAGAACTACAACCAAATAACACAAAGAGAGAAAAGATCAATGTGGTTATTAAAAAACGTCTCTTAAAATTAAAGCAGTTGCTGAGCAACGTTCCTAATAGTCGATTGTCTTTTTTTGTCATTTCTTTTTGTTCCTTTATTTAACGTCGACCAATGCGAATAACGTCTAGCTACCTTTAAACTTTTAGGTAACACACCTTTTTCCCATTCATTTTTATCTAATTTAGATAACCTAACTGGGCTCGTGTCCGCATGGCTGCGATGATTTAAACTTTCTTTAAGGCGAATTAATCGTAAAGAAAGAAAACAAATAATAACATCATCAACACTTAATTTACTATATCCAGAAAGCTGATACCGCATTCTAGAACCATAATGTTTTGCAGTTTGCAGTAAACTACCAACTACAGCGCCAACCAACGCAGCAGAGCCAAGTGAAATACCACCTGTTGCTAAATCAATGCTTGCACCAATTGTTGCGCCTGATACAAAGCCTTTAGTCAAATGCATGCCCACCGTTTTTAGTGCATCAACATTAAAAAGGTCAGCATTATAACGACCTTTGATTAAAGGCAAGCTCTCTTCACTCTCTTGAGTTGAATCGAATTGATACAATTTTAATAATTCGTTAATCGCTGTTTGTTCTCGCTTTCTGACTTTATTTTGCATATCAGTAATAGCTTGGTTATCGTCTAACTTAGCCATTTTGAAAAAAGCAGTAACATCAACAAGCGTTTCTGCAATAATTCGATTAGCTGTTTTATTGCGAGAATCACGAATTTGCGAGATTTTATCTAGCCAATTATCTAATATTTCTTTAGCAGGTTCAACCAATAAAGCAAGGCTATGATACAATCGCTCTTCACCATCTAAAGATGGGAATATAGCGTCGAACTTAATAATAGCATGAATCCCAACTCGTGACAGCAATCTTTTCCATTCTTTTTCATTTTGGTCATTACCCGATATAAAATTCAAAACTGCTAATATGGGTTTATCACTATTAGATAAAATAGATAACTCATCGTGATACTTTGCCAATATTGGCTCTCTGACATCTATCACATAGATAGCCACATCACTATTTAGTAGCTGTTTGATGACTTTGGCTTCTTGATTAAAAGTGTTTTCAGCCTCTGGACTTTGTAAAAAAAGAGTTAATTTATCAACACCATCAAGTTTTTTATTAGCAGGAACAAGTTGGTTAATATAATCATAAAGCGCCAAACTGTCTTCTAACCCTGGTGTATCATAAAAAACAATCGATTTATTTTGCTCAAGCGGCAAAGTTATTGATTCAACATGTCTTGTGGTGCCAGGATGGTCAGATACATGACCAAAATGGCTATTGCGAATTAAGGTGCGTAATAATGACGTTTTACCAACATTGGCGTGACCAACTACGGCTAATTTTAATGTTGATAGCATACTAAATATCCTCACTTAGCCAATCAGGTTCAGCTAATTGTAAAGAGAGCGATTGCCAATTATGATACTGTTTGCCTTGATTAATAAACCAAATTCGGGTTTGTTGTGATTTGTTAATCAGCTGATTAATAAAATTCAATAACCCTCTATCGGGTGCTCTATCGGTATCAATTGCAATTAGCAATTTTTTAGCTGGTGTTAATTGAAAGTAATCTAAAATATTATTACGTTGTTCTCTTGTATTTAAAAAACCTAAAAATTTAACAGACTCAGGATGATGCCAACTTTCGTGCACATCTACTGCAACCAAAAAAGAGCCCTTACCATCTTCAATTGGATGTACAGGAGAACACCATTGATGGTTACTGTATCCTAATCTATCGGCATCTTCAATGTTAACAATTAATGGCTGCAATTGGTTTGCTAATACTTGATAGTCAGGGTGTGTAATATTGAGTTTAATATAACGACAACTAACCAACCAGTTAACACCGCAGAATATCATACATAACACCCTTACCAATAACCCATAAGCAATAAACACCCCCAACAGCCAAACAGCCCATGACGAACGAACTTCGCCAGTGTTTAAAGCATTTTCGCTTAATTTTATTATGTCATCTTTAGGGATATCAAAACCAAATAATGAAGGTAAATAGCCCAAATAGTGCGTTAACCGAATAATAGTATCAGAACTAAGTAATGTAGTTTGCCATTCAAAACTATAATACTTAGTTGAAAATAACACTACTAACACTAGCAATGCACTACTTAAAATCACAGTCCAAAACAGGTTAAGCACAAAACCGATAAGCCAACGCACGCGGGTTCCAAACAATTCAATAAATGCAGGAAAAAGTTGTTGTATGGTCTTTTTTTGAGAAAGTTTTTTAGCTAACCACAACCAGCAATGAATTAATAAACTACCACCAAAATTAGAAAAGAAAAAAAATGAACAAAGCCAAATAGATAATGTAATTAAGTGCACACCTAATAAGCTAAAAAGCGCCCAATACAAATTGATGGGGTTCTGGTTTACTGCTCCCAAGGCTAAGGAACCACCTAAAAATACAGAGAATAACAGTAATAAGACAAAAGAAAACTTTACAGACTGTATTAGTATTTTTTGCGAAGAATATAGGCCATTTTGCTTTGACAACATCGTTGCTCGCATCACAATTCGATCTGTGAGCGATATTTGTTCAGCTCTTACTTGTCGGTTAATATCTTGGTCAGCAAACCGTCCAGATTCGGCTTCAATTAAATGGATAGTTTCAGTCAGCCAGAGTGATTTTAGCTTTTGTCGCATTAAACTTAGCCTTTACCATTATCAACAATTAAGAATAAAAGAAACGCGACCTAAGTCGCGCTAAAAAATTTGAATCAATTATTGTGTAATTTCGCCAATTTTACTTAATAATGTTTGAATACGTTGTTGCCATATTTGTTGATCTTGTTTGAGTTTTTCGTTTTCATCACGTAATGCTTTCATTTCATCAGAACTATCATTAATCAGTTGTTCCAACTCTTGATTCCCTTGTTTTAAAGTAGCGATCTCTTGTTGTAATGTGGTGATAGTATTAACGGTATGCTGGATTTTATTTTCCAATTGATTCAATATTTCTAATGACATATTTTTCCTCAAGCTCAATTTATTTGGTGTATAATGCTAACTATTATACCGAATTCATTCTAAAATCAACACTATTTTAAACTTTAAGTTGGAGAAAATTATGCGTAAACCACTTGTTATGGGGAACTGGAAGCTCAATGGTAGTAAAGACATGGCTAAAAGCCTAGTTGCAGGGCTACGAAATGAGCTATCAAATAATACTGCGTGCAATGTAGCAATTGCACCACCGGTTGTCTATCTTGATTTTGTAAAACATCAATTAGATGGTTCTAATATCATTTTAGGTGCTCAAGATGTTGGCGTAAATCTTTCTGGTGCTTATACTGGAGAAGTATCAATCGAAATGCTAAAAGACGTTGGTGTAACTCACATTATTATTGGACACTCTGAACGTCGTACGTATCATAAAGAATCAGACGAATTTATTGCTAAAAAGTTTGGTGTCATTAAAGAAGCAGGATTAGTACCAGTATTATGTATTGGCGAAACTGAAGCTGAAAACGAAGCAGGTCAAACACAAGCTATCTGTGCTCGTCAAATTGATGCTGTGATTAAGGCACTTGGCATTCAAGCATTTAATGGTGCGGTTATTGCTTATGAACCAGTTTGGGCAATTGGAACTGGAAAATCAGCAACTCCAGCACAAGCGCAAGCTGTTCATAAATTTATTCGAGATCATATTGCTAAACAAGATGAAAAAGTAGCGCAGCAAGTGATTATCCAATATGGTGGTTCTGTTAATGATAAAAATGCAGCCGAACTCTTTACTCAACCTGATATTGATGGTGCATTAGTAGGCGGAGCATCATTAAAAGCCGATGCTTTTGCAGCGATCGTTAAAGCAGCCGAACAAGCTAAAAAATAAATTGTCGCATAGCAAATAATAAAAAAGACGCTAATAAGCGTCTTTTTTATTTTCAAACTAATATTATTTTTTAGTTTTTAATTGATAACGTGAAGGCCAAATTTGCTCAACAGGGACTTGTAAATAATCAGAAATAATTCGCTCATACTTTGGACAATGTCGATATAAAGCATTTCTTAAAGTATCAGCCTGTAATCCACTGGATCTCGATAATGCTCTTAAATTTCCGCCTCTAATTTTAATTTCTCCCACCACTCTAGATGGTGTCCAGTCTTGATCTTGTTCTCTCATTATGAGATCCTCTATAGGTTATAGTTTTGCTATTGTAAAGATTATCGGTCTTACAATGTTAAAAATAAATATTCATAAGATAAGAAAATATGGGCAGAGAATAGCACATAAAAAAACGAATTAAAATAAAAAAAACGAAAAACACACGAAATGGAATAAAAAATGACAGAAAACAAAGTAAAAAAACAAAATGAAAAAGAAAAAATACAGATTTTAATTGATACAGGTGTAATTGGTTTTAGGAATAGACTAAATCTAGTATTAGAAGGTATATCAGGTAATGCCTTTGCCAAAAAAGTTGGTATGTCAGAGGCGGTTATACGAGATTATTTATCAGGAAAAACCTATCCAGCATTAAATAGACTTGCAATTATTGCTCAAAAATGCAACATTCCTATAGAGTGGCTAGCAACAGGAAAAGGAGAATGTAGGTTATTGTCAGAATCTGAATGCCAAGGTTCAGTCCACATTCCATTTCACCATTTAAACGAAACAAGTAAATTTTACCCACAAATAGAATCAATTCCGTTTGATCTATCCTTAATAAAACATCAAGGCTGTAACCACAAAGACTTAACCGCAGTATGGGCTAAAGGTGATAGCATGGAACCAACAATATCAAATCATGATATTCTTATCATCAACAAGACTCATAACAAACCGATTGATGGCTATTTGTATGCTGTTGAGTATGAGGACCAAATTAGTATAAAACGAATACAAAATCAAGGTGCTAACTTAGCATTACTTTGTGATAATCCTAAATACCCAGCAATTATTGGTGATAAGTATGAACAACAAGACTTTAAAATTATAGGACTTGTTGTTTATCTTTTAAAAGACTTTAACTAATTTCCATTTAATCTTTAAATAATAACAGTTTTATAAGTTTTGTTTAATAAGGCTGTTATTATTTTATGATTTCGTTTTTTTATGCGAATATTTAATAAATAAAAATAAAAAAATCGTAAAAGCACCTTTGAATATAAATTTAAAGCAAAAGTTGGTATTAAATTAATATAAATCACAATTGAATATAGTGTTCTTTATCTGCATAACTTTATGCTTTTTGCCTTAGTTATGCTAAAATTGAAACTAAATTTTTTATTAATTTTACCTATTAATATAGCTATTATGACAAATATAAACTCTCGAAAAAAAGTCGTTGTCGGTATGTCAGGTGGCGTCGACTCTTCTGTTTCAGCTTATTTATTACAACAACAAGGATATGATGTTGTTGGGTTGTTTATGAAAAACTGGGAAGAAGACGACACTGAAGAATACTGTTCAGCTGCCATTGACTTAGCTGATGCACAAGCCGTTTGCGATAAATTAAACATCAAATTACATACAGTTAATTTTGCTGCCGAATATTGGGACAATGTATTTGAACATTTTTTATCAGAATACAAAGCAGGCCGAACACCAAACCCAGATATTTTATGTAATAAAGAAATAAAATTTAAAGCTTTTTTAGAATATGCAGCTGAAGATCTTGGTGCTGACTTTATTGCTACAGGACATTATGTTCGCAAACGCGAAACAAATGGAAAAGTTGAATTATTACGTGGTATAGACACCAACAAGGATCAAAGCTACTTTCTTTATACCTTGAGTGAAACACAAGTAAGCCAAAGCCTGTTTCCCGTCGGTGAACTTGAAAAACCACAAGTGCGTCAAATTGCAGAAAAACTTGGTTTAGCGACGGCTAAGAAAAAAGACTCTACAGGTATCTGCTTTATTGGTGAACGAAAATTCACTGACTTTTTGGCTCGTTATTTACCAGCACAAGCAGGCGATATTCGCACTGTTGACGGTGAAATTATTGGCAGACATCAAGGGCTTATGTATCATACGTTAGGACAACGTAAAGGATTGGGTATTGGTGGTTTAAAACAAGCCGATGATACGCCATGGTATGTGGTTGACAAAGATCTAACAAATAACGAGTTAATTGTGGCACAAGGTCACGATCACCCTGCTCTATTTTCACACGGATTAATTGCTCAACAACTACATTGGGTTGACCGTAAAGTGGTCACCGAACCATTCAATTGTACGGTTAAAACACGCTATCGCCAACAAGATATAGCGTGCCAAGTGGTACCATTAGCTGATGATAAAATAAAAGTCATATTTGATAATCCCGTTGCTGCTGTTACACCAGGTCAATCAGCTGTCTTTTATCAAAACGAAGTATGCTTAGGTGGCGGTATTATTGAAGAACAAATAAAAAGCAGTAAGGAGTACTAAAGTGAATAATAAATACCATCATATTGCCATTGCCCTTGCCGGTGCAACACAAAGTGCAATATTGGTACCACAACTAGCTAACACAGGTATTTGTAGTGCAACACTTTATGAACAAGCAATAAAAAGTATATTTAAAACCTCGCCAAAAACAACGGACGATGTTTATGATGGTATTAAAAATATCAAAATAGGATTACAAACACTAATACAATTATTGTCGTCAGGACAAAAAGAGCACGTCCAAACTATTCGTTACCTGTTTGGCTCTCTTAGTATTACAAACAAATTATTAAAAAATAAAGACGCATTAGATAAGATAGACCAACGATTAAAACGCATTTCAGGACTTTATTCTGATATAAATGATCAAACCGTTGGTATTAATGTTGATGATATATCCTATTCATTAGCGGGAATCTATTCTGATATCATTAGCCCGATATCAACTAAAATCAAAGTTATTGGCAAAATTGAATTTCTACAAAACTCATTAGTACAAGCAAAAGTAAGAACAGCACTTTTGGGTTGTGTTCGATCAGCCATTTTATGGTACCAAGTTGGCGGCAGTCGTTTTCAGTTTCTTTTTAGCCGTAAACGCATTTGTGATGCAGCCCAACAACTATTAGACCAAATTAATCGCATAAACTAATTTGTACTTTATAACTGATATTTCAAAATAATAACGGAGTTAAACCGATGGAATTATCTGCACTTACTGCCCTTTCACCAATTGATGGACGTTATGGTGAGAAAACAACAGAATTACGCACCATTTTTAGCGAATATGGTTTACTAAAATACCGTGTTCAAGTTGAAGTTCGTTGGTTACAAAAGCTAGCCTTACAAGCAGATATTTTAGAGGTACCAACCTTAAGCCAGTCAGCCATCAACCACCTTAACCAAATTGTTGAGCAATTTAGTGAGCAAGATGCTAATCGTATCAAAGAAATCGAAAAAACCACTAATCACGATGTCAAAGCGGTAGAATATTTTTTAAAAGAAAAAGTCAGCACTAATGAAGAATTACATGCAGTTAACGAATTTATTCATTTTGCTTGTACATCAGAAGATATTAATAACTTATCTTATGCATTAATGCTAAAAACAGCCAGAGAAACCGTCTTAGTTCCATATTGGAATAAACTGATCGAAAAAATCACCTCACAAGCCAAGTCTTATCGTGATTTACCGCTACTTTCAAGAACGCACGGACAACCTGCTACACCATCAACAATAGGTAAGGAATTTGCCAATGTTGCTTACCGTTTAAAACGTCAATTAAAGCAACTACAATCGGTTGAAATACTAGGTAAAATTAATGGAGCCACAGGCAATTATAATGCACATATGGTTGCTTATCCTCAAGTGAATTGGCATCAATTTAGCGAAGAATTTGTTAGATCACTAGGGTTAAATTGGAACCCTTATACTACTCAAATCGAACCTCATGATTATATTGCCGAATTTTTCGATTGTGTGGCTCGTTTTAATACCATTATGATCGACTTTGATCGTGATGTTTGGGGATATATTTCGTTAAATCACTTTAAACAAAAAACCATTGCTGGCGAAATTGGCTCATCAACAATGCCACATAAAGTCAACCCAATTGACTTTGAAAACTCAGAAGGAAATTTAGGTATTGCTAATGCTATCATGAACCACTTAGGTAGCAAATTACCTATTTCTCGTTGGCAACGTGACTTAACCGACTCAACAGTATTACGCAATTTAGGTGTAGGTATTGGTTATGCTATTATTGCTTACCAATCAACACTAAAAGGATTAAATAAACTTGAAGTTAACCAAGACTATTTACTTGACGAGCTTAACCGTAACTGGGAAGTATTAGCCGAACCAATCCAAACTGTAATGCGCCGTTACGGCATTGAAAAACCCTACGAAAAACTCAAAGAACTAACCCGTGGTAAACGTGTTGATGCAAAAGGCATGCAAGAATTTATTGACTCATTAGATCTGCCCGAAAGTGAAAAAACACGACTAAAACAATTAACACCAGCTAATTATATTGGTTATGCAGTTAGTTTTGTTGATGATTTAGATTAATAACTTAAATTTAATTAGCCAAATACAGTTTACACTGTATTTGGCTATATTGATTTTTAAGTGATTAAATTAACCAGTACCGATATACAAATTGTGCAATAACACAAACCATTTAAGCAAAAATAAAACGGAAAATTCCATTGAACATTCGCATTGCAACACGAAAAAGCCCTTTAGCGCTATGGCAAGCTAATTTTGTTAAGCAACAATTGCTAGCCGCTCACCCCCATTTAACAGTGGAATTAATTCCTATGGTTACTAAAGGCGACATAATGCTAGACAGCCCCCTATCAAAAATTGGTGGCAAAGGGCTATTTGTTAAACAACTTGAACAAGCCATATTGAATAACGACGCGGATATTGCTGTTCATTCTATAAAAGATATTCCCACCGAGTTCCCAGAAGGATTAACTCTAGCCACCATTTGCAAACGAGGCGATGTTCGTGATGCGTTTATTTCAAATAAATATTCAAGCATAAGCGAACTCCCAGATGATGCCATTATCGGAACATCAAGTTTACGACGTCAATGCCAATTAAGAGCTAAATATCCACATTTACAAATTAAAGATCTTCGAGGCAATATAGGTACTCGCCTAGCTAAACTCGATAATCAAGAATATGATGCTATTATTTTAGCGTCTGTCGGTTTAAAACGCCTAGAATTAGAAAATAGAATAAAACAATATATTGATACGGACTTAATTTTACCCGCTGTTGGTCAAGGAGCAATTGGAATTGAAACTCGAACAGATGATAAAAAAATATTAGATATTCTTTCCGTGCTTGATGATAAAAATAGCCGCGTTTGTATTCAAGCAGAAAGAGCAATGAACAAAGCGCTACAAGGTGGCTGCCAAGTGCCTATTGCTTGCTATAGCCAACTAAGCAATGATATTTTAACTTTAGAAGGATTTGTTGGACGTATTGATGGTATGCAAATAATTAAAGCTAAATTACAAGGCTCTGCAAACCGTGCAGAACAACTGGGCTACAATCTCGCAATACAACTATTAAATCAAGGCGCCGACAAAATATTACAGGAATTAAATGGCGAATGATTTATGTAACAAGACCCTCGCCAGAAGGCGAGGAGCTAGCTAAACAACTAAACCTTGCCAATTTATCAGCCGCTCACCTTCCTTTATTTGATATTTTACCCGGAGCTGAACTGGTTGATTTAGAGCAACAACTTAATTGTCTTTTACCATCAGACATTGTAATTGCACTATCGCCACAAGTTATTCACTCCATCAAAACCTATTTACCCGACTTATCTTTTCCAGCAAATAGGCACTATTTTGCAATAGGAAAAAAAACAGCAGAATTATTAAGCCAACTAACTACAACCAAAGTTAATCACCCTAAACAAGAAGATAGCGAAGGTTTATTAGACTTACTAAAGAGCGTAGCACTAGCACATCGTACCGTACTGATTTTACGGGGTAATTCAGGAAGAAATTTATTAGCAGACACATTAATAACCCAACAAGCTCAGGTTAAAATACTAGAATGTTATTACCGTAAACCAATAACCTATTGTGACAATATTTTAGCTAACAACATAAACAGCCAAATCATTATTATTACCAGTGTTGAGCACTTAATGCGACTTGAGCTTTATTGTCAAAAACAACACAAACAGCAAGCTCAACTCATTGTTACTAGTGAACGAATTTTAAAAAAAGCACAACAATTAAATTGGCAAAATATTTTACAAATAGCGGGGGCGAATAATCAAATTTTATTTAAAACAATGTTAACTCTATGTCATAATGCCAACATCAATTTCGAATAAATCTAAATGAGGTCATTTATGCCGTTAAAATATTATGGTGCCAATGCGACACTTTCAACAATAAGCACAACTTCATTTAGTCAACCAACAATAACAGCGATTGAAAATGAAGCGAATGAAACTATGAAAAAAGACAAAAAAGATCAAACAACCACTCAACCCAATCCTGCAGTAGAATCGAAAGCCCAAACCAAAAACATTAATAGTAATAATGACAATATAGGCAAAACAAAAGTTTCAAAATTATCGATAATAGCTATAGCATTAACCGCTTGCTTAGGTGGATTTGGTTTTTATTATGGCCAACAGCAATTTGCAAAACAACAAAAGGCCATCTCAACATTACAAACCGAACTGGCCAATTTAAAACAAACAACCAAGCAGAGCATAACAAATGATTTACACAGCAGCATTGAAGATGCTGTTAATAAACAGAATCAACAGTTCAGCAAATTAGAACAACAAGTAGAACGTCAACTTAGTGATCAACAAAAAGTACAACAACAATTAAGCAACCAAGTGAATGACACATTAAAGCTCAATGAACAAAGCCTACAAAACATCAACGAGCGTTTAGCGGCTATGTCAACCACAGATCATAAAGTTTGGTTAATTTCGCAAGCAAATTATTTAGTCCATTTAGCGGGGCGTAAAATTTGGAATGACCAAGATTACACATCAGCACGACTATTACTTAAAAATGCCGACGAAAGCCTAGCTCAAGCTGATGATCCTAGCCTATTACCAGCACGACAAGCAATTAGTAAAGATATTAACTCACTAGCTCAAGTCAGTTTTGTTGATACTGATGGCATTATTATTAATTTAATTGGATTGTCAGATGCCCTTACCGAATTACCTCTAGTTGGCCATTATCAAGAAATCGACCTTGGAATGACACAATATAGCGAAGACTCAGCCAATAAAAATGAGAACAAAGCAGTCCAAGTCGAGAACATAAACACAGAAAACACTAACACAGAAAATTCTCACGCAGATAACAATCAACAAGTACATACAAATAATACAACTGAAGATAAAGAGAATGAAATAACATCATCAGCCGGCGATTGGTCTAGCAATTTATTAAGTAGTGCTAAGACTTTTATGGATAAATTTATCACCATTGAAAAGCTGGACAATAAAGATAACAACTTCAAAGCATGCTTAGAACAAGCAGGTCAAGATGAAAAACAAATTGTCCATTGCCAAATATTAAAAGCACCATTAAGCATAGAACAATCACTTTACCTACGTGAAAACATCCGTTTCCGCCTATTGATTGCCGCACAAGCAGTGCCAAGACACCAAGACTTAATTTACCAACGCGCACTTAACGACACTGCAACTTGGGTTAATGCTTATTTTGATGGTAACGCACCAAGTGTCAAAGCATTTATCAATGAGCTTGATAATTTACAAAATCAATCAATCAGCAATCAAAGTGTACCGGAAAACCTAACTAGCATCAGCGAACTTGAAAAATTAATGCAAACTCGTGTTCGTTCAATGTTGGCAAAATAGGAGAATAATCATGATAAGAATACTAATTATTTTCTTAGTGCTAGTAGGTGGATTTTTCCTTGGCCCATTATTGCAAGGACACCAAGGCTCAGCAGTATTTGAATTTGCCAACTATCGTGTCAGCATGTCATTTAATTCATTTATGATACTTGAATTAATTGGCTTACTTTGTCTTTATTTAATTTATTGTATCTTCAATAAAATATTTAACTCTAAAACAACGCTTGGCAACTGGTTACGCTTAAAATCACCTAAAAAATCAATAAAACGTCTTGAACAAGCACAATTTTTATTGTTAGAAGGTGATTATCAACAAGCGGCAAAGTTATTTACAAAAAGTGCCAAAGGGGCAAAAAATACCACTTTATCGTATTTACTTGCCGCACAAGCACAAATTGACAACGATGAATTAATTCAAGCCAACCAATCGCTAGAACAAGCGGCTAGAACCTGTCAACCTAAAGAGATATTTGCCTTTCAATTAGTACAAATTCGATTGCAACTAAAAAATCACGAGTACACAGCCGCACGCATCGTGTTAGAACAACTACTAAACGAAAAACCACGTAATGTGGAAGTGCTACGATTAGCCGATCAACTTTATTACGAAACTGGTGATTATCAAGCGGTTATCGATCTATTACCAGCAATGTATAAAGCTAAAGCTTATAATGAATCGCAACTAGATCAATTTAAACAGGTAGCCTATATTGCCCGAATCAAACAATTATCAACTGACAGTGATACGCAAGCACTAACCAAATGGTGGTATGCGCAACCACGAGCTATATTGAATAATATGACATATCAAAAAGCGATGGCAACCTATCTTAATCAAATCGGCCAAAATAGCGAAGCTGAAAAACTATTAAAATCCATTAACAAACTTGAACAAAAAGAAAGAACTTAATAAAACATAACAAAAACAGGGCAACTGCCCTGTTTTTGTTTTAACAAACAATAAAAAATTAACCAAAGCAATTTATTAATAAATTCAAATTACATAATAAAATAACGAATCAACGCCATAAAACACATACCTGCAACCACAATACACATTAAGTTTTTAGTGATCACAGCAACAATGACTGTTGGAATGGTCGCCAAACAATATTCCACATGAAAATCAGGAAACTGCCCCTCTTTTGCCACAAATAAATTTTGCACAAATAAAGCAGTCAAAATACACAAAGGTACATACGACAAAAAACGAATTACCACATTCGGTAACTGAAACTTTCGAACCAGCATAAAAGGAACCACTCTTGGTAACCAAGTGACTAAACCACACCCTAAAATAATCAATAAACTATAAATTGTCACGCATCACGCTCCATAGCCATACCCATAAAACATCCACCAAAAGTGCTAATTAAAATCGCCATTTCGGGTGACACAAAACGCATTAATAAAATTAGCATAATTGCAACGGTTAACATTACTAATAGTCGATTTTTAAGACTTTTGCTTTTATCACCAATCAGTTGCAAATAAAGTAAACCAATAAACATGGCAACCAAGGCATAATCTAAACCAAACAAGTTTGGATCAGGTAACCATTCACCGATTACTGCCCCTAAAAAACAAGATAAAATCCAAGCCAAATAAGCTGTTACATTAAGCCCATGCATCCAAACAGCATTGACAGGAACTTTATTGGCTATGGCACTCATTACAACGGCAAAACTCTCGTCAGTTAATAAACTACCGATAGCCATATTATTAAAAAACGAGAATCTACGAAAAGCGGGGGCAGTTGCCATGCTCATTAAAAAATGACGGGAATTAACTAAAAAAACAGTAAAAATAATGGCTGAAACAGGTGTAGCCACCATCATTAGACCGGCAATAATAAACTGTGCTGCACCAGCATAAACAATCACAGCCAATAATGTAATTTCAAGTACAGATAAATTTGCTGACTTCCCTACAACACCCGCAGCAATACCAATACCAATATAGCCTAATAAAGTTGGAATACAAGCATAAACACCATCTTTAAAAGTCAAAGACATAATCATTCCTTAACAATAACAATACATGATTTTATAAATTAATATTGTGGATATTGCAAACCAATCATACTGTCCTATAACCTAAAATATTAAACAGTAAATTATTTTATTGGCTCACAATAAACCACATTTTTTTACCAAATTTTGTTATAATATCGCTTAATTTATATCAATGACAATAAAATAACGCAATAGCAACCAACGTGGCAAACATATCTATGTATACAGGAACTTTATTTATTATCTCTGCACCGAGTGGAGCAGGAAAATCAAGCCTTATTCAAGCTTATTTAAACCAAAATCCAAAACAAGCAAAAGTATCAATTTCACATACAACTCGCCAGCCACGACCAGGCGAATTACATGGCGAACATTATTATTTTGTGGATCATAAACTTTTTGAATCCTTAATTGATAAAAATTCTTTTGTAGAATATGCCAACGTATTTGACCACTATTACGGCACATCTAAAGCAGAAATAGAACAAAGCTTATCACAAGGAATTAATGTGTTTTTAGATATTGATTGGCAAGGAGCAAGACAAGTACGCCAAAAAATGCCTCAAGCAAAAAGCATCTTTATATTACCACCATCACTAAAAGAGTTAGAAAACCGCCTAATAAAACGTGGACAAGACAACAGTAGTGTTATAGCCAAAAGAATGCAAAAAGCCCAAGCCGAAATTTCGCATTATAACGAATATGATTATGTTATTATCAATGACGATTTCGACACCTCATTAAGTGCCTTAAGTGCAATTATTACCACTGCTAGCTTAGAGCAAGCAAAACAGGCAACCATTAATTCGCAATTATTAAAAGATTTATTGGGTAGTGATTTAAATTAAAACACCAATAATATCATATCGCCGAAATTTCAATCGGCGATATTATAAAAAAGCCTTTAATTTCCTAAAGCTTGATCAGCCTGATCATTTTGAATCAACTCTAACTTATAACCATCAGGATCTTCAACAAAAGCAATAATCGTTGAACCACCTTTTACAGGTCCTGCTTCGCGTGTTACCTTGCCTCCTGCTTGCTTAACGGCATCGCACATTTTAGCCACATCATTAACACCAATAGCAATATGACCAAACGCCGTTCCATGATCATAGTTATCGGTATCCCAATTATAAGTTAACTCAATCACTGAACTCGTTGTCTCATCGCCATAACCAACAAAGGCTAATGAATATTTGTATTGTGTATTTTCACTGGTTCTTAGCACTCGCATACCCATTACACGGGTATAAAAATCAATCGAACGCTGCAAATCACCAACTCGAATCATAGTATGTAAAATACGCATCGGCTTACTGTTCCTTTAATATAATAAATAAAATAATAGAATAAAAATTTTGTTGAGTTTATACGTTAGTGCTTAGACCGGCAAATTTTTGTTATTGATTGGATATTTTATGATACTTAATCAAAAGCTAACAACAATCGTATACCTAAAAAACCATTTTGCTCACCATCAAAGTGAGCAAAATTAAGTATTATCTTTTGATTTATTATTTTGATTAGCGGTTATCTTGATTGATTGCTATAACGTGGCGAAGCACTAATTTGCTTACCATTAGTAACTAAACGAACCGCTTGACCAGCAAAGAAATCTTTAGCTGAACCTTTTTGCACAAGCACAATGTTTGAACCATTCTCTTGTTTGATTTCTAGCTCGACAGCACTTGCTTGGCTAGTTTTATCTTGAATGACATCCCCCAAAATTGCACCACCAATAGCACCTGTTGCAGTCGCTAAAACTTGGCCAGAACCATTACCAATAGTATTACCTAAAACACCACCTAAAACAGCACCACCTAAGCTACCTATAATATTTTCGTTTTTACCATTTGTGTTATTAGCTTGAATTTTAACAGGTCGAACTGAAACAACTGTACCATAACTCACTTGCTGAACTTGTTTGGCTTGATCAGCGGTATAAACATCGCCAGAATAGATATCACTATTGCTACATCCAGATAGAATTGCAGCTAAAATAGTTAGTGTGACGATTTTTTTCATAATTAATTCCTCATATAATATCGGTATCTTTTTATTATACCTTGTTTAGAATAATATTATTAAGAAAAAACGACAATATCATTTTCATTATTTTATCAATAGCTAATACAATTTATGCTTAAGTTAGGTTATACTCAGCACAATAGTTTATTCAGCGTACAATGAGTATATGAAACGGTTATTTTTTCAATTAATATTATCGGTTATGATAACGGCTTGTCATGATGCAAACCAAGCTCCCCAAAAAAGCGAGAGCGTTGAATTTAAACAACCATCAAATGATTGTTTAAATAACGAATCAACTCATGATTCGCATCTTAACAAAATTCCTGCTTTAGGATGTCCCGTAAAATAATTTAATAGGCACATGTAACACAATGAAAACGATAGAAATCGACGAAGAATTATACCAATTTATTGCTGGTCAAACCAAACACATTGGTGAAGATGCATCAAGTATATTACGACGTTTATTGAATATAAACCAATCAACCTCAGCAAAACAAAATACCATCGTCAAAAAAGAAAACCACTACCCTCTTTTTAACGATTTATTAACTAGCGACACGTTCATAAGCGAAAAATCCATTATCAGCCGTTTTATATTATTGCTCAGTGCACTATATAACTATAATCCAGCGCTTTTTGCTATTGCAGCAACATCACTGCATGGTAGTAAACGACAATACCTAGCTAAAGACAAACAGTCTCTTGAAGCATCGGGCAAAAACACCAAACCCCGCGAAATTACTGGCACACCTTATTGGGTAATTAGCAACACAAATACAGCTAGAAAACAATATATTGTAGAATCGATTATGAGTGACATGGGCATATCTGAAACTATGATAAACCAAGTTACTAACGCATTCTTACCTTAACAGAAAAAACAAAAACAAATAAAGCTAAAATGTGACAACACACAACATGTTCACATTTTAGCTATTATAAAAAGACATATTTAATGAAAGAGGATAAAAAAATGGCCAAGCAAAGCCGTGCAGGAATGTTAGCTCAACCATCAGATCTCATTAATGTTGAAACATTACGCAATAACTATTACCAAATTCAACCTGATACGGATAACGCTAGCCAACTAGTCATATTTGGCACATCGGGCCATCGGGGCAGTTCAAACAAAGGCACATTCAACGAAGCACACATATTAGCCGTTGCTCAAGCCATTGCGGAATACCGCAAAGCCAACAAAATTACAGGGCCATGTTTTATTGGTCAAGACACCCATGCCCTATCAGAACTTGCATTAAAATCAGTGCTTGAAGTTTTTGCTGCTAACGAACAAACCGTTGTTATCGCACAAAATTGGGGATATACCCCAACGCCTGTCATATCACATGCAATTTTAACCTACAACCAAGGCAAACAAACCCAGCTAGCCGACGGTATTGTCATTACCCCATCCCATAATCCACCAGAAGATGGCGGCATAAAATACAACCCAACTAATGGCGGGCCGGCGGATACTGACATCACCAAACAAATTGAAAACCGTGCTAACGAACTACTAAAAAATAAACTCAATGGCGTAAAACGTATCAGCTTAGACAAGGCTATAAATTCAAATTACGTTCATACCAAAGAGTACGAAACCGACTACATCAACGACCTTGAAAACATCTTAGATCTTGCGCTGATCAAATCATCGTCACTAAAAATTGGGGTTGACCCACTTGGTGGTGCAGGCATTACTTATTGGCCTAGAATTGCTGAAAAATACGGTATCAATCTTAATATTGTTAACAACAAAATCGATCCGACATTCAGCTTTATGCACCTAGATCATGATGAAATCATTCGAATGGACTGCTCAAGCCGTTGGGCAATGGCGGGATTGTTAACATTAAAAGACCAATTTGATTTAGCTTTTGGTAACGACACTGACTTTGACCGTCATGGCATTGTCACTCCAAAAGGACTAATGAACCCCAATGCCTACCTATCAACTTGTGTCAATTACCTATTCCAAAACCGCCCACAATGGCACAAAGATATCGCTATTGGAAAAACACTAGTTACAAGCTCAATGATCGACCGTGTAGCAAATAGCCTAAACAAACAATACCTAGAATACCCTGTTGGTTTTAAATGGTATGCAGATGGTCTATACAACGGCAAACTCGGCTTTGCAGGCGAAGAAAGCGCAGGCGCATCATTTTTAAGAACCAACGGCAAAGTTTGGACAACCGACAAAGACGGCATAATCCTATGCCTACTTGCTGCTGAAATGACTGCAAAAGTGGGCAAAAACCCACAAGAACAATATCAAGAGCTTGAAGCGAAATTTGGCGTATCTTATTACGGACGAATTCAAGCACCTGCATCGTTTAGTGAAAAACAAAAACTAGCCAAACTTGATGCTAGCCAACTAACGACCGACAGCTTAGCAGGTGAAAAAATCACCCAATGCCTAACCACTGCACCAGCTAACAATGCCGCAATTGGTGGGCTTAAAGTGATTGCAGAAAACGGCTGGTTTGCTGCTCGCCCATCAGGAACAGAAGACGCCTATAAAATCTATGCAGAAAGCTTTATAAGCAACGAACATTTAAATACACTACAGCAAGAAGCCCAACAAATCGTGGCTAAAGCAATTAAATAATAGTAAAAGCTACAAAAAACAGCAGCTACTTGGCTGCTGTTTTTTCATGTAAGGATTTCAAAAAACTTCAATAAAATCAATACCTTTCCTGACTGATTTTTTGGGGTAATAATTTGCTTTTTATAAAAATAACTCAATAAAATGCATCATTCCACAATATATTGTGAAAAATCATAACAAACATAGGTACTTTCTTTACTATATATTGTTTTTTATCTTCATTTTGCAAAATTTGTGCATCTAGTTTACTTTACTTATCTAAAATAGGATAAATAACTAGAGCGTAAACATAACGATATCGTTTAGAAAGCTCAAACTAATGCCGGATTTTGATATTTAATTTATTATTTTATTTGCACCATACTTCATCACGCTTTAATAATTAGAAACTAAACGCTAAAAACTAAGGCATGGTACAAACAGCATAGCCCCCTCCATAGCTCCCCCACTGACCCACATAACCATTACGGTGAATATAGAAGTGATTTGTATTTGATACTGCATCACTTGTCCAAATATCACCACGACCAAAACCTGCCACATCACCATAATAAGACGCATCGCTCCACTCACTTAAAAATCCAGCGCCTATCCGACGTTGGTAATATAGAGTACCTGACGATGGCATAGAACCATCTATATCACCTATACATGGAAAATCAGTATTATTTACACCACATTTCGCATTGCTTAAATCTCTTACTCGAGAAAAACGATACCCCAAACTACTACACCAAGTTGCTTGCTCAGGAACAGTAGTATATTTCTCTCCCCGATGAACAAACCACTGCCTTAACTCAAATCCATACTTAACAACCACATTACCACTACTATCCTTACCTTGTAATTCAAATAGTTGTGGCAAAGATGGGGCTATAAGTCGACTAGGATTACTTGATTGTATTTGAGTATTATCTGCCCTAGGACCATTTAACGTTACCCTCGTTACATTTTGGGATTTATCAGAAATCCAATCATCGTATGTAGTAGTACCCGAGCACCATCGGCACGGGATAGAGAATGAGTCTGAACGTGGCCTTACCCAACTTACCGTTGCGGTTATATCACTACCATTGGTGACAGTAGACCAAGTTAACTGACTTGCATTCACGCCACCAACATCTAAATCAAAATACAATCCATCAGCACCCGTAGTCGGAAAATTGAGGCGATAAAAAGATGGATTAATTGACTGCGTTAAAAACCCTTTAGTAGGATCCCATATACTAGATGGACCTGCGAAGCGAGGATTATCTCCAGAGGAATTAGTGCCACCAAATATCAAACGAGGTCTTGCATAACAAACTTTAGGTTGTTGCGAATGCGGATTGATATGATACGACACCGTACTTCCGCTGAAAATACGTTTATTTGGCACACCATACGCTGTAGCTAAACTACCACCTAAACTACTTAATGTTACTTTATAAGGTGCCTTACAAATATCTAGTATATCACCACGACTAACAGCATTACCGTTTTTATCCATAAACGATACTGATATACTCCCCGTGGCAATAATACCATTAGCTCCCTGCCCGTCGCCATCATCATCTCCCCAATTACCTTGAGTTACCAAGCTACTTATACTCACCGAGTCAGTCGATGAAGGGACGATCATTTCAATATTAGCAAGAGTATCGCCGGCATTAAGTAACCGAATTGGTGTCATCGCTGAGTTATTGTTTTGCGGAGTGAACACTTCACCGTCCGATAATTTAATACTTAATAAATCATCAGTTGTAGTTAATTTGGTGATGCCACCATCAAATGTTAAATAAGGCGAATTTCCCTCTATAGCTTTTGATGTTTTTGCCGACAATGCCTGTAAACAATGCGAATACAACAATAATAGTAATGGTATAAAAACCAACTGCAATTTTGCTAAGCTTAATGACTTTGGTGATAAAAATAGGAATTCAGTCTGACTTCGACTACTATAGTGTTGGAAAATATTTAGGACACAGTTTTTGCATATTAGATGCCAATAAAAATAACGCATCTCGATCACCCTATTAGTTTGTTTATTATTTTATATTTTTATAAATATCCACTCAAAAAATAAGCATTCTCCTGCATCTAAAAGACCAAAAATTATAACTTGATGGTGAATAATATGCCAGTTCTTTGTTAATTCATTGTAAATAATTGTTATCAATGAGAGTTAAAGCTTGTTTAGCTTTGGTAGGGGGATTTTGGAGAAATGTTTTTCGGTGTAAAAAAAACAATAAAATCAATATCTTTCCTGACCTATTTTTTGAGTAATAACTTGTTTTTTATAAAAATGACGCAATAAAATGCATCACTCCACAATATATTGTAAAAAATCATAACAAACACAGGTACTTTCTTTACTATGTATTGCTTTTTATCTTCATCTTGCAAAATTTGTGCATCTAGTTTACTTTACTTATCTAAAATAGGATAAATAACTAGAGCGTAAACATGACGATATCATTTAAAGAGCAGCAACAACGAATCAGTTTTGTTAAGCAATTTTTTGCCAATCAACTTGCCGAGCATTTGTCACTAATTGAAGTACAAGCGCCATTGCTAAGTCAAGTTGGTGATGGTATTCAAGATAATTTGTCTGGCACTGAACATGCTGTGCAAGTTAAGGTAAAAGCAATTCCTAATGCACAATATGAAGTAGTGCATTCGCTTGCAAAATGGAAGCGTAAAATTTTGAGCGTTCACCATTTTCAAGCTGGTGAAGGAATTTATGCTAACATGAAAGCCTTACGTCCAGACGAAGATCAGCTTTCGCCCATTCATTCAGTTTATGTTGATCAGTGGGATTGGGAAAAGGTGATTCGTCCTGAAGATCGCAATTTAACTTATTTAAAACAAACGGTTGAAAATATTTATGCCGCCATTAAAGCGACCGAAAAGGCAGTGTCACAGCAGTATCATATTTCCCGTTTTTTACCTGAATCGATCACCTTTATTGACAGCGAGCAGTTACTAAAGCGTTACCCAAATTTATCCCCTAAAGAGCGTGAAAACGCAATAACCAAAGAGCTTGGCGCTGTGTTTTTAATCGGTATTGGTGGTCAATTATCAAATAATGAAAAACATGATGTGCGTGCTCCTGACTATGATGATTGGAGTAGCACTAATGATTTGGGTTCTAAAGGATTAAATGGCGACATCTTAGTGTGGAATCCAATATTAAATAGTGCATTTGAAATTTCATCAATGGGAATTCGAGTTGATGCCGAAACATTAAAACGTCAATTAAAACTAACTAATGATGAAGATCGCTTACAATTAGATTGGCATAAAGCATTAATTAATGGCGATTTATTACAAACAATTGGCGGTGGCATTGGGCAATCACGTTTGACTATGTTGCTTTTAAAGCAAAAACACATAGGTCAAGTACAAGCCAGTGTTTGGAGTGATGATATCAAAGCAAATTACAGCGATTTGCTATAATCCAACACCAACTAAAATAGGGCATTATGCCCTATTTTGGTTTAAAAAACGGTTTTAATTAATGTGGTGTTAAATTAATTTATGATGAAGTTAATTTGTAGTTGATTCATCGCTCTGCACTGGCGTTGTTTGTTCTGGTTCTGGTTCTTGTTGCTGCATTGGTTGGGTTGGCTGTGATGGTTCCTTGATTACGCCATCTAAACGAACATATACAATATGTTGTTGACCTCGATCACATGACCCCACTATTTTACCTTCTATTTGTTGTTCTGATTTGTCGGCTGATTCAAGTTTAAGCTGGAAATGAGCCGGATCAACACCGTTATTTTTGATTTTTTCGGCAATTTTGGCACTAATTTCGTCACAATTTGACGCTGTAGCCAACATTGGCAAACTAAGTAAAAAAACACCGATTAATTTTTTCATTTTCTTTCCCTTTTATATGTGATTTTGATTATTAAATGCATTATAAAACTATCCATTCAACTGTATATCTTCCTTTAATATATTCAAAACAATCGACTAGTATCATTATATCACCAACCCAACTGTGACTTTTTGGATAATATTACTCCCTGATTTAGATTTATACACCGTACAATTTGATAACTGTTTAACAAACCTGTTAATAACTCAATAACATCATAATTAATAATTGCTTTTGCTATAGGTTAAATATTAAGCTACGTTATTTTCAACTTTATTTTGCTAAAAATAGCAATTCTTTTTTTAATTTTATTAAAAGAATTTGATTGTCATTAATAACAAAAATGCCGATAAAACAAACTATAAACAGATAACTAATTAGCCCTTTTAATAATATTTCACAAATTATAGAGCAGTAAAAAAGGCAATTAACCCAAAAAAGACACCTGGTGAATTGGCTATCGCAATTGGCCAGTCTTTCTTTTCTCTTAATAATCCATAACAGACCCAAAGAGTACAGTTAATAGCTGCGGCTAATGGTTGAGTAGGATTCGATTTAAATCCATTTAAATTATCGATGATTTGTGGAATATAAGAAACATACATCCCTAATGATGCTATCGTAGCGATAATCCCTAAAATACGAAAAGCCTTTGATGAAAGATGCAAAATTGCCTCCAATATTATTTATAATTTATCATCTTATGATGGTCAATTATAGCGAGTTAAAATACCACCAGCAATCCACTGTTTAAAGGCTCGTACTGTAAATTGAGTTAAAATAAAAAAACTTATTAAGTTAACTATCATTGCGCACGAAACAAATTTAAAATAATTATTATTAATTAAATGGTTAATAAATAAAATTTTACTGCATAATAACAAATTACAAGGTGCCACTAATTTCAATAATTGGTTAATCATTTAATATTTATTAACAGTTTGTTAATTATTTTAATACCATTTATTTTGGTCACTAACAATTTATCGATAATGGCAACATAAAAATTAATTTTTATTAAAAAATTTACTACAGTTATTCACTATATGACTTAATAAGTATTGAATAAGCCTGTTGATAACTCTGTAACATAATAATTATTAACAAATTTTAATTAAGATCAAATATTAAACGGATGTAACAAAATTTTATATTAGTTACCTTTCAAAATGCCCATAACTTAACCTAATTGACCCTAGCTTATCGCCAAAACGGCTACCTTGTGACACAATCACGCCGTCTAATAACAGTTGATTAAGTAAGGTTGATTCTTGCGCTACTGTGTTTACTGGTAAATGGGCATACAAATGTAAACCGCCTAATGGGGCTTGATAGGTAATTTGATCACCAAAATAGCTTTTTAACCATAGCATCAACTGTTTGGCTTTACTTTGTAACGTTTGTCGTAATTGTTGTTGATGACTTGCATGATGATGTTGCAAATACTCTTGAGCTAATAATTGTGGCAAAATGCTTAACCCAGAATCGATATGTTGTCGAATTTTGGCTAGGTTTTCGATAATATCCCGAGGTGCAACCATCCAACCAACACGAATATTGCGCCCAATATATTTTGATAACGACCCTAAATAGATAACTTGATTAGACTGTTCAAACTTTTTAATGGGCGATATGGGTAAATCACACTTAAAAGCTAAACTACTATAAGCATCATCTTCAACAATTCCTATGCAACGTGATCGACAAAATGCCAATATTGCCTGTTTACGCTCATTGCTCATAACAAAACCCATCGGATTTTGAAAAACAGGATTTAAAAACAACCATTTAATGTGATGTTGTTGTACACAACTAGCAAGACTTTCAAGCGTGATACCTTCGTTATCGCACTCAATACCATATAAACGCAATCCCGCTGCTTGAAATAGTGGCAACGAATAAAAATAAGATGGCGACTCAATCCCCACCGAATCCCCTGGTTTAAGCAATCCCTGCGTAATCAAAAATAACGATTGTTGTGTGCCTGATGTAATTAAAATCTCCTCAGTATCAACTTGCATCGCAAATTGTTTTTGCATGTAAATAGCAATTTGCATCTTAAGTGATGGTAACCCTAGTTGTAATATATCGCTGTTTTTTTCGTGCATAATTAATTCATTTAACGACATATTTGGTAATTGAAATTTAGGTATCAAATACGTTGGCAAATCACCATTAGCCAGATCACAAATATCTGCTCGTTGCATACGCATTTGTGTCACTTTTTGTTGATAAACTGATTGCCTATTTTGATAAAAATGTGCAGGTAAGCGCCAATGAATCGATGAATATGTCTGCATTCCCCATTTTTGATTATTAACATAAGTACCACTTCCTTGACGCCGAACAAGCACACCGCGTTCAGTTAACAGATCTAGCGCATGAACAACCGTTGAGCGATTAATACACAGTTTTTTTGCCAGTTCACGTTCCGAAGGTAGTCTTTCGCCAGCTATTAGCATGCCTTGCTCAATATAATCTTCAATCAATTGTGCTACTTTCTTAAAAAGCGCGCCAGACAAGTTGGCTAGTTTTTGTTGATCCCACATAGTGATCTTGCTCTAACTGGTGTTATTAGTTGTTTGAGGGATGTTTAAAAAATGTTTGTTAACACCCCACAAAATTGGATGGCATTATTATAGTCCAATTGGCTGTTTTTTGTTGTGCTTAATTTTTGAATAATAAAAAAAGTAAACACAGTTAAAACAATATCATCATTATCAATTCAATTAGGAGCAAAAATGAACCAAATAACAGGCACACAAACCGTTAAACGCGGCATGGCACAAATGCAAAAAGGTGGCGTGATTATGGACGTGGTTAACGCAGAACAAGCCAAAATTGCTGAACAAGCAGGTGCTGTTGCAGTTATGGCTTTAGAAAGAGTTCCCTCGGATATTCGTGCCGCGGGTGGTGTTGCACGAATGGCTGATCCAACCATTGTTGAACAAGTTATGAAAGCAGTCACCATACCTGTTATGGCTAAAGCCCGTATTGGACACATTGTTGAAGCTCGTATTTTAGAATCAATGGGCGTTGATTATATTGATGAAAGTGAAGTATTAACACCTGCTGATGAACAGTATCATTTGCTTAAAGATGAATTTACCGTGCCATTTGTTTGCGGTTGTCGTGATCTGGGCGAAGCGTTGCGCCGAATCGGTGAAGGCGCATCGATGTTACGCACCAAAGGCGAACCCGGCACTGGTAATATTGTTGAAGCCGTACGCCATATGCGTAAAGTCAACGAACAAATTCGCCAAGTTGCTAATAAATCAAAAGATGAATTAATGACCTTTGCCAAAGAGATAGGTGCTCCTTATGAATTAGTATTACAAATCAAACAGTTAAAAAAACTTCCTGTTGTTAATTTTGCCGCTGGTGGCATAGCAACCCCTGCCGATGCAGCACTGATGATGCAACTGGGTGCTGATGGTGTTTTTGTTGGATCTGGCATATTCAAATCCCAAAATCCTGAAAAGTTTGCCAAAGCAATTGTACAAGCGACCACCTATTTTGACGACTATCCACGTTTAGCCGAGCTTTCAAAAGGTTTGGGGAACGCAATGAAAGGGATTGAAATCAGTACACTTGCTCAGTTTGAAAGAATGCAAGATCGAGGTTGGTAATGATGGCTTCTGCTCATAACAATATTAAACACATTGGAGTGCTCAATTTGCAAGGCGCAGTCAGTGAGCATATAACAATGCTTAATAGCATCAACAATGTACAAGCAACGCTAGTTAAACGCCCTGAACAATTAACCAAGCTAAACGGTTTAATTATTCCCGGCGGCGAATCGACCGCCATTAGTCGTTTAATCAAACAAAATGGGCTTGTCGAGCCAATAAAACAATTTGCCGAGCAGGGTAAAGGTATTTTTGGTACGTGTGCAGGATTGGTACTTTGCGGTAATAGCACAACTCATAACGAGGTTGAATTACTGGATTTAATGGATATTTGTGTTGAACGCAACGGTTTTGGGCGGCAAATTAACAGCTTTGAAACAACGTTAGACATACCAACGATTGGTCAACAAATTCCTGCGATATTTATTCGTGCTCCTTATATTGCCAATGCAGGAAAAAATGTAGAGCAACTTGCATTTGTTCAGCAACGTTGCATTATGGCGCAACAAGGTAATATTTTAGTATGTGCTTTTCATCCTGAATTAAGTAAAGATAATCGAATTATGCGTTATTTTGTTGATAGATGTTAAAAAAAACTTGATTGCCTCCCTTAAAAGGAAGATATTTTGAAAATAGCAAAATAAAAACTATTACACATTATACAGCCTTGCGAGGGGTTTTTAGGGATTTCGCAAAAAATCCCCTAAATCGGACGTGATCACAACAGTTATTTTATTCACCACAGCCAAAACGTCCGAAATCTTGCCGTAATAAAATAGACCACAGTTTTAAACCACAAGGATTATAGGTCTTACCTGCTCAGCCTCCTAAAGATTAAGGGGAAGACGTTAAGGTATGCAAACAGCATAAAAAATGAGATTACCGCCATCAGCAATAGCACCGTTGTGAGCACTGACAACGAACTTGTGGCCACCCAAAGAGGTGTCTATCGTAAAGACGTAGTCGCTCGTAAAATTCGCATCGAGATATTCTCCCATGATGCCCCACTCTGTAAAAAAACCAGCCCCTATTCGTCGTTGATAATTGTTATAAGGTGACGATGGTATGGCGCCCGAAAAAGGAGGATTCATCGTTCTGGTAGCATTAGTTAAATCACTTACCTGTGGCGTGCGATACCCCAAACTACTACACCATGCTGACTGTTCATTATGACGTTCACGTTTACTACGATAGACAAACCACTGCTTTAAGACAAATCCATACCTCACTATCACATTATCATTACTATCCCTTCCCTCCAACTCAAATGTCTGTGGCAAAATTGGCTTATTAAGTGGACTAGGATTACTTGAATTTATCTGACTATCAGTAGCCCTAGGACCATTTAACGTTACCCGTGTTACATATTTTGATTTATCAAGAATCCATTCATCAGCTTCTATAGTACGTCCTTGCGGGTTTATGAATGTCCCTGAATGTGGTCTTGTCCTACTCACTGTTGCTCTTATACTACCACTTGTGATTACAGACCACCTCAAATGGCCTGCATCAAATCCACCGATATCTAAATCAAAATATAAACCATCAGCTCCTGTAGTTGGAAAATTAAGAGCATAAGAAGATGGGAAAGATGGATTTGGAAATTCGGTTAAAAATCCTTTATCACGATCCCATATATTAGCTGGACCTAGAGAACCACCGTGTAGATTTGGCATAACCGAACAAACTTGAGGTTGCATTGAATACGGATTGATATAATAATTCACAGTATCATTATTGAAGTAAGTTTTATTTGGTACACCATGATTTGTTTTCAAATAGCCTCCATAAGCCTTCAACTTTATCCTATAAGGCGCATAACATATACTTAATGAATCACTACGACTAACGGGATTACCGTTTTTATCCGTAAAATCTACCAATATCGATCCCGTAGCCGTAATGCCATCTGTACCCTGTCCATCGCCATCATCATCTCCCCAATAACCTTGATCAACCAAATCCTTTATATCAATTAAATTGGTGTCTGATGGTACCGCCATCGTTATATCACCCAATTTATTTCCTGCATATGGCATCCATATTGGAGTTATTGCACTTGTATTTGTCAATGGTGATATTTTTGTGCCGTCTGGCAACGTTATAGACAACAACTCATTTGTATCAGTTATCTTTGTTTGTCCACTATCAAACGTTAAATATGGTGCACTACCCTTAATGGTATGAGATGTTTTTGCCGACAACGCCATTGCTTCTTGCATATATAACAATAATAGCAATGGTACAAACAACAAAGCAGATTTAGGTAAAAACTTAGACCTTGTCGATAAATTTGGTGATTTAGCTAAGCTTAATCGCTTCAATGATGAAAATAGGAGTGAAGTTTGTTTCTGATTACCAACACATTGAATAAGATTTAGAAATAGGGCTTTCAATGCCACGCGGTTGCCGGTTGCCGTATAATAACACATAATAGTTGTTCCGTCAATTAACTTGTTGTTTTATTTGTTTTTTATAAAAAGCCACTTATTTTAGTGAGTGTTTATAAAGTGCTTAAAGCATATAGTTTGTTAAAGATTAAATCACTACTTTTTTTTTTAAGAATTGTAAGCTTTTATTTATACTTAGCTTAATTTATTCATTGCTAAGTTTTAAGAAACTTTTAACATGGTATGTAACTATTTGATTTTATTTAAAAATAGCCAAATAAAAACTTCAATAAAATCAATACCTTTCCTGACCGATTTTTTGGGGTTTTTGCAGTTTTTTTTATAAAAAAGTGACTCATAAAAGCCACTTAAGGTTATGTTGTTGTCTTGTTACGGCGTCGGACAAATTTGTCTGGAACAA
>NZ_WTFA01000013.1:0-48692 GCF_009795755.1 Gilliamella sp. Pra-s60
GCCACCTTCGCTATGCTCAGGTGTTCAAATTTGTTCCAGACAAATTTGTCCGACGCCGTAACAAGACAACAACATAACCTTAGGTCTTTTTTGTGAGTTGTTTTTGTGTTAAAAAGCAACGCAAAAACCCCAAAAAATGGTCAGGAAAGGCATTGATTTTATTGAAGTTTTTATTCTTTTTTTTAATTCTTTCCCCTACCCCTTAAAACAATACTCATCCCCAATGGCGCTGCCTTGAACACCATATTGACGCAAATTATGATCAACGGCATTCATTGATTGCCAGTGGTTTTCACACCATTCTGGCGCAAGTAAGGTTGGCTTTCTGGCGTTAGCAGATATACGGTGATAAACAATATCTGCTGGGGTTTGTCTGATGATGTCGCCAGCAATATCAACATATTGCGCTAACGACAAAACTTCAAGCCGTCCTGCTCGCCATGCCTTTGCCATAATACTGCCATCAACAATATGTAATGGATGCAACTTTAAGCCATCCACTCCGCTATTTAATACGCGTTCAAGGGTGATGATATTGTCCTGCTTGGTTTCTTTGGGTAAACCAATAATTAAGTGCGTGCATACTTTTATGCCCAGTTTGCGAGCTTTTTGGACCGTTTGGTGATAATCATTAAAGGTATGTCCACGATTGATGTCGTGTAGCGTTTTGTCGTGTGCAGTTTGCAAACCAAGCTCTAACCATACTTCAAAACCTTGCGATTGGTAACTTGCCAGTAATTCAAGTGCTTCACTAGGAACGCAGTCAGGGCGTGTCCCCACGCAAAGCCCGACAATATCAGCACTATTTAGTGCCTGTTGGTACATGTCTTTGAGTATGGCAACTTCGGCATAGGTGCTAGTATAGGCTTGAAAGTAAGCTAGGTAGCGTTTGGACTTTTTCATTTGATGAGCTTGCGATACAAGTTGATCGGCAATCGATTTAACTTGTATTGATTCATCAATGATCGATGCTACATTACAAAAAGTACACCCACCAACGCCAATCGTGCCATCGCGGTTAGGGCAGCTAAAACCGCCGTGTAGAGTAAGTTTGTAGATCTTTTCACCGTATCGACGTTGGAGATCAGAACCAAAAGTGTTAACCACAAGATGAAGTTGCATAATAGACCAGAATAAGCGTTTTGGGTATTTTACGGAGTTAGTGAGTTGACTTCAAGTTGGGTGTGTTGAATTACGTTTTTCGCCTCAAAAAAAACTTCAATAAAATCAATACCTTTCCTGACTGTTTTTTGTGCGTTTTGTGGCTTCTTTCGCTATTTTTGCACGTTGCTTATTAACAAGTATATAATACCCCTTTAAAACTTGAGGCAATCTGCATGCAACTGGCGTTTTGTATTTATAAATATTTTCCTTTTGGTGGTTTGCAACGTGATTTTTTGCAAATTGCTAAAGCTTGCCAAGCTCAAGGTCACCATGTACGAATTTATGTGATGTCATGGCAAGGCGATAAACCAACAGACTTTGATGTAGTTTTGGTGCCTAAAAAAGGCTGGTCTAACCATAGCCGTAATCAGTCTTATTACCGTTGGGTGAAGGCTCATTTACAAGCAAATCCTGTTGATTGTGTGGTTGGCTTTAATAAAATGCCTGATTTGGATGTTTATTTTGCGGGTGATACTTGTTATGCCGAAAAGGTGTCACACAAGGGCTTTTTGTATAAATGGTCAAAACGCTGTAAACACTATTTAGCTTTTGAAGATGCCGTATTTAATCAACAAAGCCAGACCAAAGTTATGGTACTAACAAAACAGCAGATCAGTGACTTTGAACGTTATTACCATACTGATCCATCACGCTTTTACCTATTGCCACCAGGCATTGCGCAAGATCGCCAATATCATTCTCAATCAAGTGCTAAAGGTAAGCAATTTAGGCAAGCCAATCAAATTGATGAGCACAATTTTGTTATTGTGCAAATTGGATCGGATTTTAAACGTAAGGGTGTGGATCGTTCTTTAACCGCCATTGCTGCACTACCTTGCAATTTAAAACAAAAAGTGACTTTTTTAGTGGTGGGACAAGATAATCCCGATGCTTATCAAAAACAGGCTAAGCAACTCGGCATTGAGCATCAAGTACGTTTTTTTGCAGGGCGGAATGATATCCCTGATTTTTTGTTTGCGGCTGATTTGCTATTGCACCCTGCAAGGCAAGAAGCGGCAGGTATGGTGCTTATTGAGGGATTAGCCGCTGGGGTGCCAATGATTGTGTCAAGCATTTGTGGCTATGCTTATCATATTAATGATGCCAATGCTGGTGTTGTGCTTGATGAACCTTTTGTACAATCGGCGCTAAACAATGCTTTGCAAAATGCCATAACAAATCACGATCAGTTATTAACATGGCATCAAAATGCAATACATTATGGTAAAACCGCTGATTTATACCATTTAGCACAGCGTGCCACAGAGATTATTTTAGGTTGTGATAATCATGAATGAAATTAAGTTAAAAGCGCCTTTTGAGCAGTTATGGGCTGATAAAGATCCCTTTGCAGAGGTTGAGTTAATATCGGGCAAAGTCTATCGCGCAGTAAAGCAACGTAAGACGTTGAATTTTGAGCTTAGTGGCGAATCGTATTTTATTAAAATTCATCGCGGTACCACCGTGAAAGAGATTGTTAAAAATCTTATTTCGTTACGTTTGCCTGTTTTAGATGCCAAGCAAGAGTGGAATGCGATTGAGCGTTTAGCACAAGTGGGCGTTAATACGATGGATGGGCGGGCATTTGGTCGTAAGGGGCTAAATCCGCTGACTCGTCATTCATTTATTGTGACAAAAGATCTTAACCCTACCATCAGTTTAGAAGACTTTACTAAACCGTGGTTAACTAATCCACCTAGCTATCATATAAAGCGTTCTTTAGTGATTTATTTGGCAAAAATGGTCGCTCAAATGCACGCTGCTGGGGTGAATCATCGTGATTGTTATTTGTGTCACTTTTTGCTTGATATTCCGCTGTTTGAAGATCATCAGCAAATAAAACTGTCAGTAATTGATTTACACCGTGCTCAGATCCGTAAAACGGTTCCTGTTCGCTGGCGTGATAAAGATTTAATTGGACTTTATTTTTCAGCCATGAATATTGGACTAATCGATCGTGATATTTGGCGTTTTTTGAAAGTGTATTTTAATCAACCTTTAAAAACAATTTTGCGCAATGAGTCTAAGCTAATGGCAAGCATACATCGAAAAGTTGAACGAATTCGTAAAAGGACAGAAAAGTATCATCTTTAAAAATAAGGAGGTACCATGTTTATTGAGCAAATGGATATTTCAGGATTTAAAGGTATCAAATCGCTATCTTTAACCTTGAATCCAAGCGCTAGCGTGCTAATGGGTGAAAACCGTTGGGGGCGTTCAAGTTTAATTAGTGCGTTGCAATTGTTGTCGCTTGATAATCAGTTTTATCAATTTGTGGATTCTGATTTTTATCACGATCAATACGATGTCTATGGCAATAAGATTGTGATTAAAATTACCTATTGTGAATCCTATTTTAATGAGCTTAACAATCCCATTTATCAACCATTATTACCTGCGGCTTTCCCTGTTGATCAAAATAAACTGCGCCGAATTACTTATCTTATTACCGCAAATAAACAAACCAATAAGATTATAACTCAACATGCGTTGGTGGACTTACAACAAAGGGCATTAGCGTTTGCTGATCATAAATCATTAATTGCCCATTTAATAGGTCTTAATCCTGTTATGGCGTTGAAAAGTTCGATTAGTCCACAAAACTTACCCATAACCAATCAACCTTTATCGGAATACTATACTTCGCAACTCTGTGAGCAATTAAAAGCCTATTCGACCCAAATAACACCTGATGAGTTGCACCGCGGTTTGCAAGCTGCAAGAGCACTTTTGGAGTATTATTTTGCCGATCAGGAGCACCGTTACCATTATAAGCATGTAGCCCAAAACAGCTCACCACGTAGCGAAGATTGGGATTCGCTGGAGCGTATTAATAATGTATTAGATGATCTTGATAACGATTATTTGCGTACCGCATTACTGGGCATTTTAGGGGCGATTGTTAATGCCAAAGGGCATAATACGCTTTCACAACACGCTGTGCCTATTTTAATTTTAGAAGAGCCTGAAAGCCAGTTGCATCCGATTATTTTATCGGTTGGTTTTCGGTTGTTGAAACATCTACCAACGCAAAAAATCATTACATCTAATTCGAGTGATTTGGTTTCGTTATTTCCTTTAGAGTGTCTGTATCGATTAATTCGCCTACCCGATAAAATTGTGCCCAAATATATTACTCCCCAATCTTTTGGCGTTGATGATAGTCGGCGAATTTTATTCCATATTTTTTACCGTCGTGCCAGTGCTTTATTTGCCCGTTGTTGGCTGTTAGTTGAGGGTGAAACCGAAGTTTGGCTATTGCGTGAATTGGCGGAACAGAGTGGTTATCATTTGAGTTCAGAAGGTGTTCAACTTATTGAGTTTGCTCAGTGTGGTTTAAAACCGCTTATAAAATATGCCAATAAAATGGGTATTCATTGGTATGTCATTACCGATGGAGATATGGCAGGTAAAAAATATGCCGATACCGTAAAATCGTTATGTGGCGAAGATAAAAATCCTAATGATCACTTAACCGTTTTACCGGCACGAGATATTGAAAATTTTTTATTTAAGCATGGATTTAGTCATGTCTATAAACTTGCTGCTTATAATACCACACAGCATATTGATCTGCCGGTACACCAAATTATACAAAAAGCGATCCATAAAAGCTCAAAACCTGATTTAGCTATTGCTGTTTGTGACGATGCCAAATTACGAGGTATAGACGCTATACCTCGTTTACTAATGGATACTTTTGCCAAAATTATTAAAACGTCTAAAGCGTTTGTTTAGCTATTTTTTGAGATCAATATCAGGAAGATCAAACCATTCCGTCAAGATTAATTGACGGAATGGTATAAAAGTGAACTATTTAGCAATTCGCTTATATTTAGCTCGTTTTGGTTCAAGCGCTTCAGCACCAAGCGTGCGTTTTTTCCATTCTTCATATTCGGTAAAGTTACCTTCAAAGAATTCTACATGCCCTTCGTCTTGGTAATCTAAAATATGTGTGGCAATGCGATCTAAGAACCAACGGTCATGTGATATCACTAAAGCGCAACCCGGGAATTCAAGGAGTGCGTTTTCAAGTGCTCGTAAGGTTTCAACATCTAAATCATTCGTCGGTTCGTCAAGTAATAATACATTACCGCCCACTTGTAATAATTTAGCTAAATGCACTCGCCCACGTTCACCACCCGATAGCTCACCCACTCGTTTTTGCTGATCAACACCTTTAAAATTAAAACGCCCTACATAAGCACGGCTTGGTATTTCAAAATTACCAATGCGCATAATGTCTTGACCATTTGAAATTTCGTCCCAAACGGTTTTTTTGTCGTCCATACTGTCACGGAACTGGTCAACCGAAGCAAGCTGCACTGTGTCACCTAAGCTAATAGTACCTGAATCGGGTTGTTCTTTGCCTGATAGCATTCTAAATAGCGTTGACTTTCCTGCACCATTTGGACCAATAATACCGACAATCGCTCCTTTAGGAATACTAAAAGATAAGTTATCAATCAGTACACGGTCGCCATACGATTTAGTCAGGTTGTTTACCTCAATCACTTTATCGCCTAAACGTTGCCCAGGTGGAATAAAGAGCTCGTTAGTTTCGTTACGTTTTTGGTAATCGTTGCTGTTTAATTCTTCAAAACGCGCTAAACGGGCTTTGCTTTTAGCTTGACGACCTTTTGGATTTTGACGCACCCATTCAAGTTCTTTTTCGATTGATTTACGACGAGCTGATTCCGTTGCCGCTTCTTGCGCTAGACGCTGATCTTTTTGTTCTAACCAAGACGAGTAGTTACCTTCCCATGGAATACCTTCGCCACGGTCTAGCTCTAAAATCCAACCTGCAACGTTATCTAAAAAGTAACGGTCATGGGTAACGGCAACTACCGTACCTTCATAATCATGTAAGAATCGTTCGAGCCAAGCCACCGATTCGGCATCCAAATGGTTAGTTGGTTCGTCAATAAGTAACATATCTGGCTTTTCAAGTAATAATTGACAAATTGCCACTCGACGACGCTCACCGCCCGATAAGTTTTCGATTTTAGCATCCCAATCAGGTAAACGTAGTGCGTCGGCAGCTCGCTCTAATTGGTTATCAAGGTTATGAGCATCTTGCGTTTGAATAATGGCTTCAAGCTCAGCCTGTTCCTTGGCTAATTTGTCAAAATCAGCATCAGGATCAGCATAAGCAGCATAGACTTCGTCTAATCGAGCTAGCGCTCTTTTAGCATCACCAACCGCTTGCTCTACAGCTTCGCGCACGGTTTGTTTAGGATCTAATTTCGGTTCTTGGGGTAAATAACCAATTTTAATTCCCGGCTGTGGGCGTGCTTCGCCTTCGATTTCGGTATCAACCCCTGCCATAATTCGCAGTAAAGTGGATTTCCCCGCACCATTTAAACCTAGCACACCAATTTTAGCCCCCGGGAAAAAGCTTAAAGAAATATCTTTTAAAATATAGCGTTTAGGAGGAACAATCTTCCCCACTCGATTCATAGTATAAACATATTGCGCCATGTCATTTTCCGTAATTTAAAAACAATAAGAATGATATTGTAACGATTCTTTTATTCGAATCTAGTGATAATTTATTATCGTTTGATTTAATGGAATATTATGTATATCTATTTACTCTTTTACTCTATTTTTGATTAAATAGAATATCCAAATGAAAATTGCTATAAGAGAAAGTAAAGCACCAGCAATAGCCACAGCGAGCCATCCATAATGGTTAAATAAATAAGTGGAACATAATGACCCTACTGTTCCACCAATAAAATAACATAACATATAACCTACGTTCATTCTGGTCGCCATATGTGGATCGTTTTGATAAATTGCATTTAAGCAAGATACATGTGTTATCTGTGCGGCTAAATTGATTAGCATAATACCAATAATTAAGACAATGATTGATGATGGGGCGAAGGATATTGGTAGCCATGAAAATAACAGTACTCCTAATCCAGAAAGAATTAACCAACTACCTTTTCCTTTATCTGATAATTTACCGACGATGGGTGATCCTAATGCACTTACACTACCTGCTAGTCCAAATAGACCAATAATAAAATCGGAATACTTATAAGGAGGATGACTCAATAAAAATGTTAATGGCGTCCAAAATAAACAAAATAAAGCAAAAGATAAACTACCAATTATGGCGAAAACTCGCAAAGAACTATTGCGTAATAGAAGCATAAAAATAGAGCCAATAAGCGGCCAATATTCAATAGTGTTGTTACTTTTATAACGTGGCAGTAAATATATAAATAACAATGTAATTACCACCATGCAACTGGCAGCAATTAAATAGACCATTCGCCAATCCATTAATGTAGAAATTGCACCAGCAAAAGTACGTCCAAGTAAAATGCCTAATAACATTCCACTCATTATCACACCTACAACTTTACCTTTATGACTAGGCTTAGCCAAAGTTGCAGCAAATGGCAATAATACTTGTGCTACTGCCGAAAATAGCCCTGTGATTGCCGTGCCAACAATTAATAATGTCAATGAATGAGAAAGCCCACTAATTAACAAACCTACTATTGTTAATAACATTAAAGCAATAATTAAAGTTTTACGCTCAATTTTATCGCCTAAAGGTGCAATAAATAATAGACCTAAAGCATAACTAAACTGAGCCGTTGTCATAATAGAACCAGCACGATCAACAGAAATATTTAAATCTTCGGTTATTGAATGTAATAATGGTAAAGCATAATAATTACTGGCAACGGTGATGCCAACAGCAATAGCCATTAAAAGCATCATTCCAAATGAAAGTATAGGTTTATGCGGTTGGGATAAATTCATAACAAAATTCCTAAAATGATTAGGTAAAATATTATTAATAAATTATATTCATAAAAACAATTAGTTAGTTTTAACTAAATAGTATTATATAACCCCAAAATTATTGCAAATATTTATAAAAATTTAAATATTATGCTGTTATTTTAATAACAGCGAGTATATTTAGTTAGAATAGTAAACAAAAATATCCACCATATCTTAGTACAATTAATACGGAGGATATTTCAATTTATTTTATAAAAATGTGATAATTTGTTCTTTAGGTAGGCGTGATTTTGGACGATGTGCATTGCCGTCATTTTCAGCGCGATAACCTAATGTTACAACAACTACACTTTTCAATCCTTTGCTTTTAAGATCTAATATTTCATCCATTTTTTCGGCGTCATATCCTTCAATAGCTGTTGAGTCAATACCAATTGCCGCTGCAGCAAAAAGCAATTGCCCCAATGCAATATAAGCTTGTTTACTTTCCCAACATTGTTGTGATTCACTGGTTGTACTATTGAGCTTTACAAAGTGCCTACGACCTTGATCTTGTGCTTGTTTAAGATCGGCTGACGGGTATCTACCGTCTTTATCTTCTTGATTGAGTAGATTAACTAAATGGGCGTCGTCTAATGGTGTTTTAATACAAAAAACAATAGTATGTGAAGCACCCGTCACTCTTGGTTGATTAAATTCAAGTATAGCCGGTAAAATTTTATTTTTTGCCTCATCATTATCAATAACATAAAAATGCCACGGCTGAGAATTTACAGACGATGGACTGTTTCTTAAAACTGTTAACAATTGTTCAAACTGATTGGCAGGAATTTTTTTTGTTTCGTCGTAATGTTTGGTGGTATATCGGTTTTGTGAAATATCAACGATATTCATGGTTATGCCCTCATGATGTTGTGCTTTTAATTATTATAATTAGGTTAAATTACATCTCAACTTATCATTTTAATAGATTTGTTAAATAATCTATCTACGCTTGTTACTTAATTTTTATGATTTAAAAATTTTTATGACTTAAAAAATTAGGCTGTATTAAGATTGAAGGAAATAATCATTGACATAAATAATATCATTTGGTAAAAGTATTACTAGTTTAGTCTATTTTAATAAAAACGAAATCAGAGATTATTATGTTTATTAGCTTTTTATCACTTAACCTCAGCCTCCTCCTCGCATCAACTTGCGCGGATAGCTTGTGTGTGGAGTAAAGAAGTTATTTAATAAATATCTCAACAAATCAAGAACCCGCGCTAAAGTGCGGGTTTTTTTGTTTTCATAACTTGAAATACCGAGCTAGCGCTAAAATATATAAAAGGAAAAACAATGAGCGATCAAGTCATTATTTTTGATACAACATTACGTGATGGCGAACAGGCATTGCAAGCAAGTTTAAGTGTTAAAGAAAAGTTACAAATCGCACTTGCGTTAGAAAGAATGCGAGTCGATGTGATGGAAGTTGGCTTTCCTGTTTCATCGCCTGGTGACTTTGAGTCGGTTCAAACCATTGCAAAAACCATTAAAGATAGTCGTGTTTGTGCTTTGTCTCGTTGTGTTGATAAAGATATTGATGTTGCAGCAGAAGCCTTAAGAGTGGCCGATCAGTTTCGTATTCATACTTTTATGGCGACCTCAACATTACATGTTAAAGATAAATTAAAAATGACATTTGAGGATGTCATTGAACGGGCTGTGCACTGTATTAAGCGTGCACGTAATTATACTAATGATGTGGAGTTTTCTTGTGAAGATGCAGGCCGTACCCCAATTGATAACTTATGTCGGATCGTTGAAGCAGCAATTAAAGCAGGGGCAACAACGATCAATATTCCAGATACTGTCGGTTATACTGTCCCTTATCAATTTGGTGGCATTATTCATACCCTATTTGAACGTGTCCCGAACATTGATAAGGCGATTATCTCTGTTCATTGCCATGATGACTTGGGCATGTCGGTGGCTAACTCGATTAGCGCGGTTCAAGAAGGTGCTCGGCAAATTGAAGGTGCGATGAATGGTTTAGGTGAACGTGCGGGTAATACCGCACTTGAAGAAGTCATTATGGCAATAAAAGTTCGCCAAAATATCTTAAATGTTCACACCAATATTAATCATCAAGAAATTTATCGTACTAGCCAAATTGTTAGCCAAATCACGAATACTCCAATCCCTGCAAATAAAGCCGTTATAGGTAGCAATGCTTTTGCTCATTCTTCTGGCATCCATCAAGATGGTGTGCTTAAAAATCGTGAAACCTATGAAATTATGACACCTGAATCAATTGGCTTAAATCAAATCCAATTGAACCTAACTTCACGCTCTGGGCGTGCTGCTGTTAAACATCGTTTAGAAGAACTTGGTTATCACGATAAAGACTATAACTTGGATCAAGTCTATGCATCATTTTTAGAGCTTGCAGATAAAAAAGGTCAAGTGTTTGATTATGATCTAGAAGCGTTAATCTTTATCAATCAATTAAAAGATGAAAAAGAGCATTATGTTTTAGATTACTTTAATGTGCAATCAGGCTCTACTGTTGTGTCTACCGCATCAGTCAGCCTTATCATTGGAGATGAAAAATTTTCTGATGCCGCAACCGGTAATGGCCCTGTTGATGCGGTTTATCAAGCAATCAACCGAATTACTGGCGAGCCGATTTCGATCGTTAAATATCAATTAGCCTCTAAAGGACAAGGTGAAAACGCTTTAGGGCAAGTGGATATTGTTGCTGATTATAAAGGCCGTAAATTCCATGGCGTTGGACTAGCAACCGATATTGTTCACTCATCCGCTTTGGCCTTAATTAATGTGTTAAATAATGTCTATCGAGCAAACCAAGTTGCACAAGAAAAACAAAAATTACACCAAGATTAAAAAATAATTTGTTTTGCTCGCTTAATAGCAAAACAAGTAAATTAAATGAGATTGTAAAGGAATAAAAAATGTCACAAAACTACCATATAGCAGTATTACCCGGCGATGGCATTGGCCCAGAAGTAATGAAACAAGCCTATAAAGTATTAGATGTTATCCGCCAAAAATATCAACTTTCAATCACCACTAGTGAATATGATGTTGGTGGTGCCGCGATTGATATTCACGGCTGTCCACTACCAAAAGAAACACTAGAAGGATGCGAAAAAGCCGATGCTATTTTATTTGGTTCGGTTGGTGGTCCAAAATGGACAAATCTACCACCTGAAAAGCAACCCGAACGTGGCGCGTTATTACCATTACGTAAACACTTCAAATTATTTGCAAATATGCGCCCTGCTCGTTTATATCAAGGTTTAGAAGATCTTTGTCCATTACGTGCCGATATTGCAGGGCGTGGTTTTGATATTTTATGTATGCGCGAGTTAACGGGTGGTATCTATTTTGGTTTGCCAAAAGGACGTGAAGGAAGTGGTGCTCAAGAAAAGGCATTTGATACTGAAGTGTATCACCGTTTTGAAATTGAACGTATCGCCAAAATGGGCTTTGAAGCCGCACGTTTACGTCGTAAAAAAGTCACATCAATTGATAAAGCGAATGTATTACAAACCTCGATTTTATGGCGAGAAGTCGTGACAGAAGTTGCGAAAAACTATCCTGATGTAGCGCTTGAGCATATGTATATTGATAATGCAACAATGCAACTTGTTAAAGATCCTTCACAATTTGATGTGATCTTATGCTCAAATTTATTTGGTGATATTTTGTCTGATGAATGTGCCATGATAACTGGCTCTATGGGGATGTTACCTTCTGCTAGCCTTAATGAGCAAGGTTTCGGTTTATATGAACCAGCTGGCGGTAGTGCACCTGACATTGCTGGTAAAAATATTGCTAATCCTGCTGCGCAAATTTTGTCATTGGCGTTGTTAGTCCGTTACAGTTTAAAACGTGACGATATTGCATCCGCCATTGAAACTGCAGTAAATAAAGCATTAGAACAAGGTTATCGCACTGTCGATCTTGCGCAAAAAGAACAATCCGTATCGACTGATGAAATGGGTGATATTATTTGTAAACTGATTTAAGCGCATTGTTTAATGATAACTGAAAATAAAATAATGTGATAAAACTGAGTCTTTAGTACTTGTTGTAAAAATAATAAGGAATATGCAATGTCAAAAACACTGTATCAAAAATTATATGATGCACATGTCGTTTATGAAGCGCCAAACGAGACGCCTATTTTATATATCGATCGCCATTTAGTGCATGAAGTAACTTCACCTCAAGCGTTTGATGGTTTACGTGCTATGAACCGTAAAGTGCGTCAACCACAAAAAACATTTGCAACCATGGATCATAACACTTCAACAAAAAGTAATGATCTTAGCGCATGTAGCGAAATGGCACGAATTCAGTTAACTGAACTGGCAAAAAATGCCAAAGAGTTTGGTGTTTCGTTATATGATTTGCAAAGCCCATTACGAGGAATTGTGCATGTTGTAGGACCAGAACAAGGTATGACTTTACCGGGCATGACGATTGTATGTGGTGATTCTCATACTGCCACTCATGGTGCATTTGGAGCCTTAGCTTTTGGTATTGGAACTTCCGAAGTGGAACATGTGTTAGCTACTCAGACTTTAAAACAAGGTCGTGCTAAAACCATGAAAATTGAAGTTAAAGGGCAAGTCGCTGACGGTATTACGGCCAAAGACATTATATTAGCCATTATTGGTAAAACCACTAGTGCTGGTGGTACAGGTCATGTGGTTGAGTTTTGTGGTGATGCTATTACATCATTATCCATGGAAGGACGCATGACATTATGTAATATGGCAATTGAAATGGGGGCGAAAGCCGGTATTATTGCACCAGATGAGGTTACGTTTGAATACCTAAAAGGTCGTCAATTTTCACCTAAAGGTGAAGATTTTGATAAAGCTGTTGCCTATTGGAAGACGCTAAAAACTGATGAAGGTGCCCAGTTTGATTCTGTTATTACACTAGAAGGAAAAGATATCGCCCCACAAGTCACTTGGGGAACTAATCCTGGACAAGTTACATCAATTGATGCAAAAGTACCAAACCCAAATGAATTTGCTGATCCTATTGAAAAAAACTCAGCAGAGCGAGCACTTGCTTATATGGGATTAACAGCAGGAACAAACATGTCTGATATTAAAATTAATAAAGTATTTATCGGTTCATGTACAAATTCACGTATTGAGGATTTACGAGCTGCAGCACAAATTGCTAAAGGTCGTAAAGTAGCTGATGGTGTGCAAGCTTTAGTTGTTCCAGGTTCAGGACCGGTGAAAGAACAAGCCGAAGCAGAAGGATTAGATAAAATTTTTATCGAAGCAGGTTTTGAGTGGCGCTTACCGGGGTGTTCAATGTGCCTTGCGATGAATGATGATAAATTAGCACCAGGAGATCGCTGTGCTTCAACCAGTAACCGTAACTTTGAAGGTCGCCAAGGGCGCGATGCAAGAACCCATTTAGTTAGCCCAGCAATGGCCGCAGCAGCAGCAATTACTGGTCATTTTACTGATATTCGTAAACCATTTTAAGGAGACTTGTCATGGCTAAATTTACAAAACATACCGGATTAGTTGTTCCTTTAGATGCGGCTAATGTCGATACAGATGCGATCATTCCAAAACAGTTTTTACAAAAAGTCACACGCACTGGATTTGGTAAACATGCTTTTCATGAATGGCGTTTTTTAGATGATGCTGGCGAGCAACCTAATCCTGAATTTATTTTAAATAAACCACGCTACAAAGGTGCTAGCATTTTACTTACGCGTGAAAATTTTGGTTGTGGATCATCGCGTGAACATGCCCCTTGGGCGCTTGCTGATTATGGGTTTAAAACGATTATCGGTTCAAGCTTTGCCGATATTTTTTACAATAACTCATTTAACAATCAGTTATTGTTGGTCAATTTATCAGAAGAAGATGTTGATGAATTATTCAAAATCGTTGAAGCCAATGAAGGTATTGAATTTACCATTGATTTGGTCAATGAAGTCGTTATTGCTGGTAATAAACAATATTCATTTAAAATTGATGCTTTTAAGCGTCATTGTTTGTTAAATGGATTAGATAATATTGGCTTAACTCTACAACATGAAGATGCGATTAGTAATTTTGAACATAAAATTCCTTCATTTTTAGCTTAACTTTAAATTTTGGACGCATATTTGCGTCCGATAATAAGGAACATCAACAATGGCAACACATCATGACAATGTGAAACAACAGTTTGGTGAACAAGCCAATGCTTATTTGACCAGTCAAGTACATGCTCAAGGTCCAGATCTTGAATATTTATCTAACTTCCTTATTCCACATTCAGAAGCAAATCTACTTGATATGGGATGTGGTGCAGGTCATGTCAGTTTTATTGCAGCAAAACATGTTAAACATGTTACAGCCTATGATCTTTCAGATGAAATGTTATCGATTGTAGCGCAAACAGCTAAAGACCGTGATTTACAAAATATAACCGTTAAGCAAGGTTATGCTGAATATCCCCCTTTTGCTGATAATCAATTTGATATTGTTGTCAGTCGTTATTCTGCTCATCATTGGCATGATGTAGGCAAAAGTATTCGGCAGCTCCATCGAATAACTAAAGCTGGCGGTAAATTAATTATTATGGATGTTGTATCACCAGGTCATCCTGTATTAGATATTTGGCTACAAACCGTTGAAGCCATGCGTGACACCTCACATGTTCGCGACTATACTCCCGGTGAGTGGTTAACTTTTTTAACTGAAGCCGGTTTCGTCATTAATAATATAGCCCGCCATCGTTTAACACTTTCTTTTGATACATGGGTTAAACGGATGCGTACTCCTGAACAGTTAATCGAGGCAATACGAATTTACCAAAAAACAGCAGCCGACGATACAAAAAAATATTTTGAACTTCAAGCAGATGGTTCTTTTACTACAGATATGATGATTATTGAAACTGAAAAAGTCATTTAAAATGATCTGTTGTTATAAACAGCTTTACATTTAAAGCTGTTTACGTTGGCTTGATGGTGGAATGGATAACGCCTCACGATATTTAGCGACAGTTCTTCTTGCAATTATAATACCTTGTTCTTCAAGCATTGATACCAATTTACTATCACTTAAAGGCTTTTTACTATCTTCTGTTGATATGTATTTTTTAATTAAAGCACGAATAGCTGTAGATGAAGCTTCACCACCAGAATCTGTATTAACATGACTTGAAAAGAAAAATTTAAGTTCATAGATTCCATTCGGGCATTGTAGATATTTTTGAGTTGTTACGCGAGAAATCGTCGATTCATGCATTTCAATAGCAGTAGCTACATCAGATAAAATCATCGGCTTCATATGTTCTGCACCATTCTCAAAAAATGCTTGTTGATGCTCAACAATGAACTGACTAACTTTTAATAAGGTTTCATTGCGATTTTCGATACTTTTAATAAACCAATTGGCCTCTTGCAAATGTGAGCGAATATATTGACTATCACTTTCATTTACTACCTTTTCCATTGCTGCGTACTGCTGATTAATACGTAGATTAGGCATTGTGTCATTATTCAATTCAACAATCCATTTTCCATTCAATTTTTTGACTAACACATCAGGTAGAACATAATCTGGTGGCGTAGTATTTACTGATTCGCCAGGATAAGGGTGTAAATGTTGAATAAAATTGACCGCTTCTTTTAACTGTTCATCACTAGCATTTAATACTTTTTTTAAGGTTCTATAATCACGACTCGCTAATAAATCTAAATATTGATTAATTATTTGACTAACAAGCGGTGGAGGGGATAAATTTTGAATTTGAATAGATAAACATTCTTGTAATGATCTTGCACCAACACCAATGGGGTCAAAATGCCAAATTCGTTTTAATACAGCTTCAACTTCGGCAATTTCAATTTCATCATTACCCTGTTCTTCTAAAATTTCATCTAATGAAACCGTCAAATAGCCTCGTTCATCAATCGCCTCTATAATTGAAATGGCTATTGCTTTATCTGCATCACTAAAAGGCGTTAGCTCTAATTGCCATTCTAAATAATCATGTAATGTTTCGTGAGTTTCACCTTGATAAATAGGTAATTCATCATTACGGTAATCTGAACTTGTTCCAGAGGGAGTTCCTGCTGTATAAATATCATCTAACGATGCATCAAGTGGAATATTATCGGGTATTTCCTGACTATCTAGAGCTTCACGTGTGTCAAGATGTTCAATTTCATTGTTTTGTTCAACGTTAATTTCGTCATATTGATCGGCAACTTCAAGTAATGGGTTATTTTCTAAAGCAGTTTGAATCTCTTGTTGAAGTTCTAAAGTTGACAACTGGAGTAATCGAATCGCCAATTGTAATTGTGGTGTCATCGAAAGTTGTTGCGAAACTTTCAGTTGCAAACTTGGTTTTATCATAACCTAAATTCATTTCCTAAGTAGACTCGTTTTACATATTCATTACTTAAGATATCACTAGGCGAACCTTCAGCAATTAAATGTCCTTTATTGACAATATAAGCGCGTTCACAAACATCTAATGTTTCACGCACATTGTGATCTGTTATTAATACACCCAATCCACGATCACGCAAATGTTTGATAATACTTTTGATATCAATGACTGAAATAGGATCCACACCAGCAAAAGGCTCATCAAGCAAAATAAATTTTGGATTAGCCGCTAATGCTCTGGCAATTTCAACTCGCCGTCTTTCACCCCCCGATAAAGATTGCCCTATACTGTCACGAATATGTGTAATATGGAACTCTTCAAGTAATTCTTCAGCACGATCGATTTTTTCATTTTTATCAATATCTTTGCGTGTTTCTAAAATTGCCATAATGTTATCAATTACAGACAGTTTTCTAAAAATAGACGCTTCTTGCGGTAAATAACCAATACCTTTTTGAGCCCGTTCGTGTAAAGGTAAAATGCTGATATCATGATCATCAAGGTAAATTTTACCTGCATTTAATGTCACTATACCAACCACCATATAAAAAGTGGTGGTTTTTCCCGCACCATTTGGTCCTAAGAGTCCGACAATTTCACCTGAATTAACTGTTAAGCTAACATCTTCAACTACACGTCGTTTTTTGTATACTTTGGCTAGGTTTTCTGCTTTTAAAATTGACATTTTATTTGTTCATCCCTTTAACTTGATTTGGGATGATAGTGCTTTTTACTCGCCCATTTTTACCCGGCTGTGCAAGTATTTGCTGTTTTTTGACATCATAAGTAATCAGTTCACTAACAATATGGTTGTCTTGCTGAAATAACTCTGCATTACCTTGTAAAACAACATTATTTTGTTTTACATCGTAAATCACTTGAGCAGAATGACCCGTTACAATTTTATTTTTTTCTGGCAAAATTTGCTTATAGTTTACAGGATTACCATAAGCTGTAATTTTCTGTTTTTCCGTATCCTGCATGTCGGTAATAACAACTTTATCAGCATTTATGGTTAACCCGTCTTGAACAATAATAACATTACCAATAAATGTAATTGTATTATTTTCAATATCAATTTGTTGGTTATTTGCATCAATCGTAATAGGCTTATTATCAGCAAATATTTTATGTTCTTCTTTAGTAGTGTCTGTCGATTGCTTAGAAGGCTCATTCGCAAAACTACTCAAAGAGATAGGTAATAATAAAATTAATGAAAAAACAATTTGTTTTAACGAACCCATGTTTTATTTTGCCTCAGTATTATAATATGTTTTTACATTTTCAAGTATATTAGCCGTTTTGGTATGCAAATCGCTGGCCAATCCAATACCTGTTGAATAAAATCCCACCCCGTTAATGATGACAGGATCTTTTGATGTAACTAGCTGTGAAGTTAAATCTATCACTGCATTGTCTGTTTTTACTTGTTTTAATTGAGCGTCTTGCGTCAAATTATCTAACTGAACATCCTGATAAAGATAAAGATGTTTATCATTCGTTAGCGTCGCTTTTTTTGCTTTAATATGCCATGTAGCTAAATGTTCTTGATCATAAAATGTAAAATTGGGTAAATCAAATTCAGTATTGCCTGAATCATCAAAATGCCTAACATGACTAGAATCAATTTTATAAATAAGTTCACCTGATAAGTCATAAATATCGGTTAACATATCATCACTTTGATAAATCGGCTTATCTAATGTATTTTGAGTAGATAGGTTTGCAGGCTCATCTCCCTTTTGATAATTAAAATAAGCACCGATAACAATAATAAGAAGTAAAAGACAAATCAGATTTTTTTTATTCATAACATATGTTAATCACATTAATAAGAATGTTATTATTTATAACGTTCAAGATTTTATGTATTTTACTTTATTTTTTGTCAAATTAATATCGAACATTAAAAGAAGTTAAATCGTTTTGTGGCGATAATTCACAAATATTGACATATGAAATTCGCGACGAAACAGGACCACCATTTTCGATCCATTGTGTTAACTTCGCTATTTGTAAACTATCACCTTGTGCAATAATTTCAACATTACCATTATCTAAATTTCGAACATAGCCGACTAAACCAAGCTTTTGAGCTTGTTGATAAGTAAAAAATCGAAATCCAACACCTTGAACAAAGCCACTAACATCTATTTTAATTTTTTTAATCACTTTATAATTCCCATTTTTGTTTCAAATTGTAAGCTTAATTTTACATATATGAATAATAATGTTTTTATTATTGATTAAATTCTATTTTTTAATAAAAATAAACAATTATAATTAATAATATATAATTAAAGTAATGGAAATAAACATGTTGTTGAAATATAAAAAAGTTTTTTTTGGAATTTGGCTATTGTCAGTATTAAGCTACTATACACTTAATTCATGTACTTTTGCCAATATTGAAATTAATGAACAAAAAATTGGAAATGTCATCGATGAATTTAATGGGGTGAAAGTCTATTATAACGGCAGTATTTATAATGTAAGTGGAAGAAATATTGCTAAAGACGGCTATAACTTAGGCCTTAAATATCAATGTGTTGAATTTATAAAACGTTATTATTATCAACGCTTCAATCACAAAATGCCTAATAGTTATGGACATGCAAAAGATTTCTTCGATCCATTAGTTGCTGATGGCAAAATTAATCGACAACGCAATTTATTACAATTCCACAATGGTTCCCCAACAAAACCAAAAGTTGAAGATATCATTGTTCTTAACTGGACAAGTTATGGACATGTTGCCATTGTAAGTAACGTGACTGATAACGAAATTGAAATTGTGCAACAAAATTCGGGACCAAATGCAAACAGTAGAGCAACGTTTCCTTTAATTTTTAAAGATGGAAAATGGACAATAGAAGGTTTTGGCGTTTTAGGTTATTTACGTAAAATGTAATATAATTAATAAGTTATTAAATAATATTATCCCCAAATACATAGATTAATAAAAATAGCTTAATAGATCCTCAGGTTCAAGCAGCATGATTTTGTTTTTAATAGGAAAATATTTATAACAATATAATAGGAAAATAAATTCTAATAATGAAAAATATAATATTATTCAAATACAAAAAAACACTATTTTTTTTCTTCATCATTTTATCTGTATTTAGTGGTTATGCTTTTTATCAATATGTGTATCTTGATATGCAAGTTGATAAAGATAAAATAGGCACAGTTGTTGATCAATTCAATGGTGTTGATGTTTATTATAATGGCAGTACTGGTAATGTGAGTGGGCGTAATCTAACTCAAGACGGTTATAATTTAGGGCAAAAATATCAATGCGTTGAATTTATTAAGCGCTATTATTATCAGCGTTTTAATCATAAAATGCCAGATAGTTATGGTCATGCTAAAAATTACTTCGATGAATCAATTCCTGATGGTCAACTTAATCCTAAACGTAATTTATTACAATTTCATAATGGTTCACCAACTAAACCACAAGTTGAAGATATTATTGTTTTTGGTTGGTCAAGATATGGTCATGTTGCCATTATTAGCAAAGTTAGCGATAACGAAATTGAAATTATTCAACAAAATCCTGGCCCCAACAAAAGCAGCCGTGCCACTTATCCTCTCATATTTAAAGATGGAATTTGGAAAATAGATAACTTTCGTGTTTTGGGGTATTTACGTAAAAATAAATAATTGCCTACATCTGAGTAAACTACAATAACAAGTGGCATAGTTACAGAAAATATTCAAAATAATAATTCAGATCGTTAATGAAGATTAATCAACAAACCATTCATTCTTCTGTTTTGATACTATTTTTATAGTCTCCAAAATAGCCGATAAATGTTCATGTTGAGCTATTACTGCAAGATCTGGATCATGATTTTTTAAAGCTACTAAGATTTTTTCATGCTGTTTAACAAGATCTTCGGGAGGCGAAATTTCTTCTAATGAAAGAAATCTTACGCGATCCATCATAGCTTTAATATTTTCAACCGTTTCCCATGCCATTTGGCAGTCTATTACGTTCATTAAAATTTGGTGGAATTCATCATCTTTTTCTAGAAAAGATTGAATATTTTTATGTTTATTGGCCTCTTTTTGTTCATCAATGTTTTTTTGCAGTAATAAAATATCTGAGTCATTAATTTTTAATGCGGTTTGTCTAATAATTGCACACTCAACAGCATCTCGAATAAATTGCCCATCCATCACTTTTTTTACCGAAATTTTAGTGACAAATGTTCCTCGTTGGGGAAGAATTTGTACAAGTCCTGCTTCGGCTAACTTAATAAATGCTTCTCTGACCGGTTGCCTTGAAACATTAAATTGGCTAGAAATTTCTTTTTCTGAAAGTAAAACACCAGGCAATACTTGACAAGTAATAATAGCTTTTCTTAATTTACGGTAAATTTGTTGATTAACGGGTTCTGAAATATTTAAGTCGGCAGATTTAAACATATATCATCTTAGGTAAAAATTAAATTATGAAGAATAGTAGGGGATTTTTAAATATAAGAAAAGTTTTTTTGATAAATGGCTATCAATATAAAAAAGATTGTTTGGGCTAAATTGAGGTACAAGTGAAAAGTGTAACGCCATTGCAGACAATTACACTTTGCTTTTATTAATTATGTTAGTTTTATTAGTAATGCTTTAAAAAATTTTTTCTAACCGTTTTACTGACTGTTTAGCACCAATATCCCGCAAAGATAAATAAGCTTTAGTCACCTGCTCAACAAAATATTGATTGTTAGGTAGATCATCGCCAAATACATGTGATAATGACAATAACGATTTTACTCGTTCTTGATTATCTTGGCTATTTGCTACTAGCTCTTTTAACTTATGAGCAATTGGATCACTTATTTCAATCACCTTACCTGCATCATCTGTGCCGCTTACATACCGCATCCAAGCTGCAATACCTAAAGCTAAGCAATCAAATGGTGTATTATTTGCTAAATGAAAACGGACTGAATCAAGCATACGCTGAGGTAACTTTAAAGTGCCATCCATGGCTATTTGCCAAGTACGATGTTTTAAACCTGTATTACGGTAACGATCAAGCAACGAATCGGCATAAGCCTGTAAATCAACACCTTTTACTCGTAGTGTGCTTGCCTGTTCATTTATCATCAAATGCCTTGCAGCTTTAACATAAAAAAGATCTTGCATACATTCGTCTATATGTAAATATCCAGCTAAATAGCCTAAATAAGCTAGAAATGAGTGACTACCATTTAACATCCGTAATTTCATTTCTTCATAAGGCAAAACATCACTAACTAGTTCAGCGCCAGCTTTTTGCCAATCAGGTCGACCAGCAACAAAATTGTCTTCGATCACCCATTGCTTAAAAGGTTCGCCTGCAACACCAGCAGGATCTTCTATACCTCCGAGTTGGTTTTGTATTTTTACCATAGTTTCAGGAGTTACTGCTGGCACTATTCGATCAACCATTGTCGAAGGAAACGTTACATTTTGTTCTATCCAATTAGCCAAATTTGGATCACGCTGTTTTGCTAAAGCCAAAACAACATTCCGCGTTACATGACCATTTTCTGGCATATTATCACAAGACATAACAGTAAAAGGTTTTAACCCTTTTTCTTTACGTAAGTATAATGCTTCAACAATTACCCCAGGAACAGTTTTTGGTTTAGTTGGGTTTTCAATATCGTGTTTAATTAGCGTATTATTAGTATCAATTGATGCCGTTGCTGGTAAATAGCAATAACCTTTTTCGGTAACGGTTATTGACACAATGGCAATTTCAGGGCGTGTCATAACTTCTAGTATTTTGGCAATACCGTCTATATCGGCATGCAATGCCTCTTTAGCGACACCAACAACTCGAGTTGACCAATTGTCATAAGCCATTTCACAAACACTAAATAAGCAATCTTGCTGTTTTAAATCTTCAATTTGCTTTTCACCACCGATTAAATTGACTTCACAATATCCCCAATCACTACCATATTTAGCCGCTAAAATATCGGTAAAAACCGCTTGATGGGCTCGATGAAATGCACCAAAACCAAGATGGACAATTTTAGTTTTAAGCTTATTTCTATCATAGTTTGGTACAACTACCTCTTTAGGTAGTTGTGATATAGTTTTTGCTGATAGTTTCATTGTATTTTCCATTTAATTTAATAATTAGATTTTTCGCCACACATCTTCGTAGTTGTGACCAGTTAAATCTTCAATCACTCTTCTTGTTTCATCAGTTACATCTTCTTTTGAACCATTATCTTTTAATCTTTCAATTTCATTAACCAAAATTGCATGAGTTTGCTTATTTAATTTAAATGTAAGTGCAAAAATTAAAGCAATAAATAATAATCCCGCTGTACCACATAAAAATAATAGTCCTATTGTGGTAATTGCTTGCTCACTTTGAACTATACTTCCTTGGATAAATCCACCTTTTTGTAAAATTAAACCTACTACAAATGTTGCGACAGCGACAGTTGTTTTTCTACCAAATGTCATTACAGCTGCATACAATCCTTCTCGTCTTTGTCGAGTTAAAATTTCATCCACATCTGGAATAAAAGGGAATACGTTCCAAGGAGTAAATTCAAGAATACATCGTCCAGCTTGATAGCAAACTGCAAAAACATAAAGTAGCAAAATTTTTGATTCAGGGTTAAATATATAAATACAATAAAAACCAACGATACACATAATCATTGTCGAATAAGAAAATGTGTATAATTTACCTGGTCCATATTTTACCATAGCAAACCCTGCAATTAATGTTATTGGTAATCCAATAATACTTAGGGACAATAGCGCTGCGGCAATAGATGAAGGTACAACCAAACAATATACGCAAAAAAAGACAAATACAGTATTAAAAACATCTTTTGCTGTAAAAGAAAATAAATAAATAGCCAAATGACGACGAAATGCTTTTATGTTGAAAGTGGAAATGTATTCGGAAAATAATTTTTTAATAATAACTAATTTTTCTGCAAACGTTTTCTTGACGGATACTTTTTTCAAGTGTTCTAACATTTCAGCAGTTGGTTCTCTTTCCCAAGTGACTTTATAGGAAATAAATACACAGATTGCAAATATAACCGCAAATAACAAACCATTAATAAAATAGGCGTATGCATTATTTTCTCCAAAATAATTGATTAAAATGCCAGGTACAAAAGTGGCTAAAAAAGTACCACAAGCAGAAAGAAACATTCTTCCTGTTGATAGTTTAGTTCGAGCGTTATAATCTTTAGTCATTTCAGATGGAAGTGTTTCCCAAGGAATAAGGACAATTGCGGCTACAATTTCAAAAACTAAATATACAACTAAATAAAACCAATAATTCATCCCCGTAACCCATAATAAAACGTAAAGTAACATTAATGGAGAACCAATTAGTAAGAAAAATCTTCTTCTACCAAATTTTTGTCCTAATTTATATTTATAGAAATGATCAGTAAAACTTCCCATAAATAAACTAACAACCGCATCCACAATACGTGCAATGGCTACAATAGATGCAGCTTCTAATGGTGTTAATCCAACAAAAGTAGTATAAAAAAAGAGTAACCACGCACCAATAATGGTAAAGGCACCTCCTCCCATTATGTCTGTTAAACCATAACCTATTGCGATAGGTAGTGTGACCTTTCTTTTATTGTTTATTTTTGTATCCATATTTTGTATCCTTAATTTAATAATTAAATCTATCTTTAGATTTTTTTAAACAAAGTAATATCTAGATTCAATCTCAAAATCTGAAGTAGGAAAGCGCATTTTTGTAACAAATACCGGTAATAAGTTTTTCTAGTAATTTATCATCATGAGGTATCTCTCCATCAGTTACCCACTTACCAATTAAATTACATAAAATCCGTCGGAAGTATTCATGGCGGGTATAAGAAACAAAGCTTCTTGAGTCAGTTAGCATGCCAACAAAATTTATTAATAGCCCATGATCCGCAAGAGTAGTAAGCTGCCTTAACATTCCCCTTTTAGTATCACTAAACCACCAACCTGCTCCAAATTGCATATTGGATTTTACTAAACCTGATTTTTGAAAATTAGCAATGGTTGATGCAACAATATCATTAACACTTGGATCCAAGTTATAGATAATAGTGTTAGGCAATGAATCTAATTCATTCATCTTATTTAATAATTGATTTAAATTTATGGCTAAATTTTGTTGATCGCATATAGAATCAAATCCAGAATTGATACCAACTTTATTGAGCATGACTTTATTGTTGTTACGAATAACGCCAAAATGAATTTGCATTGTCCAATTTCTTTTATAATAGAATCCAGCTAATGCAATTAACACTGCCGATTTATATTGAATTTCTTCAATTTTATTTAAAACAATATTATTCATTTTTTTCTCAAATAATATGTTCTGGGTAGCTAAATCACTTGGATAAAACTCAATATTCATTAACCCATGGTCAGACAATCGACAACCTTTTTGATGGAAATACTCAACGCGATTTTCCAATGCTGCTAAGTAATCATGGAAGTTATTGATTTTAATTAATGCACTTTGCTCAAGAGTTTGGACAAATAAAATAAATTTTTCACCATCTGCATCTAATGCTTCGTCAGGTCTAAATGTTGGTAAAACTTGTGTTTTGAAATGATGCTGTTGTTTTATCTCGTCATGATATTGCAGAGAGTCTAAAGGCGAATCAGTAGTACAAATGATTTCAACATTAGAAAGACTAATTAATCGTTGAGTTGTGTAGTTTTGTTCTTTTAAAATATGGTTACATTGATTCCATATTTCATAATAATTTTTTTTATTGAGTGTATCTTTAATACCAAAATAGTTAGCAAGTTCAAGGTGACTCCAATGGTATAAAGGGTTACCTATGGTATTTTCAACAGTTTCACTCCATACTTTAAATTTCTCTAGCGGTGAAGCGCTACCGGTAATAAAGGCTTCATCGACACCATTTGCTCTCATTGCCCGCCATTTATAATGATCACCTGCTAACCATAAATCATATATTGAGTCAAATTTTTTATTCTCGGCAATTTCTTTAGGATCCAAGTGACAATGATAATCAATAATAGGTAATGATTTGGCAAATTCATGGTATAATTTTTGAGCAATCCTGTTATTTAAAAGAAAATTTTCATGGATAAAAGACATTTATTATTACCTCATTATAATTAAATAATATTCTCTCTAGCTATGCATGATGAGGTAACACCATATATACCTAAATTAGAATATTTATAATTTCTTCTAGACAAATATTAATTTTTGAATTGCGACTAAAAATCATAAAACATTTTTATATAACCATTTAATAAATATAAATTTTTAATCATATTGCTGTTTAGCCACAATACTTTTTATATAACCTCCTATAAATTTACCAATTCCACAATGTGCCATCTTCAAGACGAGCAATCGGTAAATATGCTGGGTTGTATGGGTATTTTTCAGCTAGTTTTTCGTCAAAATCGATACCTAATCCTGGTTTGTCACTTGGATGCATATAACCATCGTTAAAAGTCCAATTCGGAGAAAAAACTTCCAACATTTGCTGTGAATACCCCATAAATTCTTGCACACCAAAATTAGGCACCCACATATCAAAATGTAGTGCAGCTGCATGGCAGATTGGGGATAAATCAGATGGTCCGTGAGAACCTGTTCTCACTTGATAAAGAGCAGCAAAATCTGCAATACGACGCATATGGGTAATACCACCTGCATGGGTAATGGTGGTTCGAATATAATCAATTAATTGTTCTTGGATCAGTTGTTTACAATCCCAAATACTATTGAATACTTCACCGACAGCAATTGGTGTTACAGTATGTTGACGAATTAAACGGAAACATTCTTGGTTTTCAGCAGGAGTTGGATCTTCCATCCAAAATAGTCGATAATCTTCAATACTTTTGCCAAAACGAGCCGCTTCTATTGGTGTTAAACGGTGATGCATATCATGTAGTAAATGTTCATTAAAACCAAATTTATTCCGCACGGCTTCAAACAATTTAGGCATAAAATCAAGATACTTCTCTGTTGCCCAAAATTGCTCTTCAGGATAATTTCCCCGTGTTGCGGGTTCATAAGCAAGGTTTTTCCCTTTACTTTGACCATAAGTCGTTTTCATACCGGGAATACCACATTGCACACGAATAGCTTTAAAACCCATTTCTTTATGTTTAGCGTAATCATCAAGTGCTTCATCAATACTGGCACCAGTTGTGTGGCAATACACCATTACGCCTGTTCGTGATGCACCTCCGAGTAGTTGATATAATGGCATGTTTGCTAACTTACCTTTAATATCCCAAAGTGCCATATCAATTGCCGAAATTGCAGACATGGTAACAGGACCGCGGCGCCAATAAGCTCCTTTATAAAAATACTGGAAGATATCTTCGATTTGTTGCGGATCGCGACCAATTAGCTGTGGGCAAAGGTGATCTTTTAGATAAGAAGCAACCGATAATTCACGCCCATTTAGTGTTGCATCTCCTAAACCGTATACTCCTTCATCGGTAGTAATTTTTAATGTGACAAAGTTTCTTCCTGGACTACATACAAAAACTTCTGCTTTTACAATTTTCATTCAATACCTCTTTTGTGGAATTTGGTGTTATCAAAATAACAATCCAAATACTACCATACAAGTAGAGTTGTATACTTTTATGAAATCTGTCACAAAAAAAGAGGCTTTTTATAAAAACATTTAAGAAAACTCTGTGTCTTAGTATAAACAAGGAAATAAAAGATCATAAACTAGCAATAATATCTTCTTTTAATTGCATTGACGGTATAATACATTCTGTTACGGCTGGAATTTGACTGTTACAGGTGCCAGTATTTTTAAAACAATACTCTATGTAATTAACGGACTGTATTTTGATATTATTAATAGATAATTATGATTCTTTTACATTCAATATTAACGATTACTTGTGCCAAGTTGGTGCAAAAGTAAAAGTAATAAAAAATGATGAAATGACAATTGAACAAATAAAAAAGCTCGAATTTTCTAAGATTATCATCTCACCTGGTCCTAGCTCTCCAATCAATGCTGGAATATCACTTGCTACAATTGCCGAATTTAGTCGTGTTTGCCCAATATTAGGAGTTTGTTTAGGCCATCAAGCGATTGCTCAATCTTATGGTTATAAAATCATCAAAGCACCAACACCTATGCATGGAAAAGTCGATGAAATAACCCATGATGGTCAAGGAATTTTTAAAGGAATCAAAAGCCCGCTTTCGGTAGTTCGTTATCATTCATTAATTGCTTGTGATAATCTTTTACCAAAAGACTCTCAACTGATTGTAACAGCTAGAAACAATCAAGGATTGATTATGGGATTACGTCATAAAATGCTACCTATAGAGTCAGTTCAATTTCACCCTGAAGCAATTAAAACCGAATTTGGTTTACAAATGATTGATAATTTTGTCCATGAGTAATACTAAAATGAAAATTCATATCGACTTTGAAGGTCAACACAAATGTTTTTGCAATCCAATAAAAGTTTTTGCTACAAATGACTATTCTTCAATTAAACAACAATTGGATGAAATAGAAAAATTCACACAACAAGGCTATTATGCAGTCGGATATCTGGCTTATGAAAGTGCAATGGGCTTCAATAGTGAAAATAAAACAAAACAAAATCATGAGTTGCCACTATTGTTATTTGGTATTTTTGATAAATTTTCTATTGTTGAACAAAAACAGATAGAAATAAGTGATTATATACCACCAAGTTTTGCTTTGATAAGCGATACATCAATTGAGGAATATAATAAAAAGATTGATTTTATTCGATCACAAATCGAACTCGGCAATACTTATCAAACTAATTATACTATTCAATTTACCGCCCCATTTAATGAAAATGCTATTGATTATTACTATTTTCTACAAAAAAATAATCAAGCTGATTATTGCGCCTACATTGAGTTTGACGATTATTATATTTTATCGATTTCACCAGAATTATTTTTTAAATTAGATAATAAAATCATTACCACAAAACCAATGAAAGGGACCACTGCTCGGGGCTTAACTAATCAACAAGATAAGCAACAATTAAAATTTTTATTTTCTGAAAAAAACCAAGCTGAAAACATGATGATTGTTGATTTATTACGTAATGACTTAAGTCGAATTTCGAAACCAGGATCAGTGACTGTACCCAAACTGTTTTCAGCCGAAAAATATCCCACCGTTTGGCAATTAACGTCAACAATTCAGGGAGAATTAAATGAAGATATTAATTTATTTAAAATTTTTCAAGCTCTTTTTCCTTGTGGTTCAATCACTGGTGCGCCTAAAACAAGTACCATGCAAATTATTGCAGATACTGAAAATTCACCACGTGGTGTTTACTGTGGAACAATTGGTTATATTGGACCATATATGAATAAAGCTGTATTTAATATCCCAATTCGCACATTAACCATACATAATCAAAAAATGCGTTATGGTGTTGGTGGGGGAATCACTTGGGACTCAACATCAAAAGATGAATATAACGAAATCTTAGCTAAAATAGCAATTTTAAGTCGCACTACTTCTTCACCAAAATATATTATTGAATCGCTATTGCTAGAAAAAGGACAATTTTTATTATTGAATGAACATTTAAGTCGGCTTGCACAATCAGCTGATTATTTTGATTTTAAATGTGATATTAATGCGATTAAGTTACAACTTATTAAGTTAGCAAATACAGCCACTCAAAATATTGTAAATACCTACAAAGTCAGAGTGTTACTGCAAAAAAATGGGTTATATACCATTAGCGAGAATATAATTAACACATCAATAAAAATTAATGAAATTCGATTAGCAACAAAGTGTGTTCATAATCAAAATATCTATTTGTATCATAAAACATCAAATCGTAAGCACTTTCCTGATTTAACTACTGGAAAAGAATATATTAATTTTAATCAATACAATGAAATAACTGAATTTGTTAATGGTAATCTTGCTCTACTAATTAACGATCAATGGATTACGCCTAAAAAAGAGTGTGGATTACTTGCAGGCACCATGCGGCAATTTTATTTAGATCATAATCAATTGTTAGAAAAAACGATTTTAAAAGACGATCTTATCAATGCTGATAAAATTGCATTTATCAATAGTGTTCGCAAATGGATAACGATTGATGATGAAGTTTTTAGTCAATTTAAGTTGCAATTAAAATAATTGATTTAAAATACTCCGTCAAAATTCTGACGGAGTATGATTATAACACTAATGTTTTATTGAACCAGCAAAGTCCAGTTCTTCATCTTGCCAACCTTTTGATAGTGCTTTAACTAAAGCACTATATCCATTGGATTCTAAAGGAACATAGCGCTCAAATGATTTTGTTTCAATATTATTTTTACAGTCAGTGATCACCCATCGTCCTTTGATGACTGCATCGCCAGTATAACTGCCATGAAAACCATCAATAAATAATTTTACTGTTAGTGTAGGCGCTGTAATTGACTGGCTTGATACTAAATAATTAGGCAATAAAACAGTTAAATCTTGCGATAATCTCTCTTGAAGTTGCTGAGATAGTGTTGAAGCCCATAAATGCTGGGTTGCCGTTTCATATTTAATATTGTTTGTTTGTAATACTATACCCGACTTACTTAAAAAACTCGCAACATCGACTGATTCAATCCAAATAAAACCATTAGTCGTTTTTATTTTTTGCGATACAGGGGTCGGTAAATTACTAGTTAGTTGAAAATAGCTTTTACTTGGAGTGTTAGTTGAGCAACTTACTAATATAACAAGTAATGGTATAAATACAGCTATAAGCAATTTTCTATGTATTTTATTCATTATTTTTTACCTTTTGCTTTAGGTTCTTGATCCTTCTTTGAAGGAGCAGAAAAGATCAAAGCATTACTCTTATCGTTAAGTGTATTAAGTAATGGAGTTAATTCGTCCATCATTTGCTGGGCTTTTTGTAAACTTTCCTTTATTTGATTGTTTAGTTCGGAGCCTGGCTGTAATCCCTTCATTGTTTCATTTAATGAGCGTAATGTTTTTTGTAAATCTTTCGGCATATTCTGCATTTCTTTACTAGACATAACCTGATTTAATGAATCCATTAAATGTTGGCTTGAAGCAAGCGATTGATTGAGTTGTGATACAGTATTGTTAAGAGGCAAGCTATTAAAATTATCTAATAATTGCATCACCTTGGATTGAATTTGTGCAATTCCTGTTGAAGTCGCCTCAATTGTGTCGTAACCAAACTGTTTTGCCATTTTAGAGTCATATTTATTTTTCAAATCAGGATAAAAATCAAGATCTATATACATTGCACCAGTGAACATATTTGAGGTTTTTAACGAAGCCCTTAATCCATTTTCTTGCTCTTTCATAATTAATGCCGCAATATCGACTTTTTCATCAACTAATTCAGACAAACGATCAGGTTCAATCCTAATTAATATTGGTACTTTTTTATTTAAAATCGAAGATTTTTCTAACATCTCAGCTGTATAAAATGGCACTTTAGATACTGTTCCTAGCCTAATACCATGATATTCAACAGGAACGCCTTCTGATAACCCAGATATTGAATCAGAAAGCATAACAAGAAATTCTTTATATTCAGTATATTGAGAATCTTTAATGGATTTTTTATCTTCATATAATTTATAAACTGCGTTTTGTTCTGCAGGTGCACCTAATTTAGACCCCTCAGGCAAATCAAAACTAATCCCCCCTGACATTAAGACATCTAAAGAAGGAACGTCTAAATTTGCTCCTTGAGGAGAAAGAGTTAAATTAACCCCGCCTTCTTTCCAAAAACGAACATTTTGTGTTACTAGTACATCGTAAGGTTTAGTAATAAAAACTTGATATTTCATTTTACGTGCTTCAACATCAAATTCTGAAGTTTCAACATTACCTACACGATAGCCATGAAACATGACAGAAGCTCCTCTTGGGATCACACCATTTTGTTCACTTTCTAAATTTAAGCGAATCCCTTTAATACTTGGATCTGACAATGGTGGGGTATCAGAAAGCGTAAAAGGTTTGTTTTGAAAACTGTGCGTATCGTTTCCGGCAACTAATTCTATATAAACGCCTGATAAAATAGTTCCTAATCCAGTCACCCCATCTCGCCCAATCTCAGGCTTAACAACCCAAAAAATTGAATCATTTTTTAATAGAGGTTCCATATCATTATAAATACGCCCTTTTATTACCACTTGCTTGTAATCATCAGATAAAGTAACTTCATCAACGATACCAACATCAACACTACGGTTTTTAATGGTCGTTTTCCCTGCAACGATGCCACTTGCATCTTTTGCAAGCAAAGTGAAAGAGGTTCCCCTATCGGCTAAATAAGAGTAAATTATCCAAAGACCGACAATTGCTGTAACAATGGGAATAATCCATATTGCGGAAATAGCTCTAATTCTGGTTATTTTTGCTAATTTACTTGATGTTGCCATATTGTTCCTATTGACCTATTTTTTTATTTTGCGGACGATCCCAAATTAAACGAGGATCAAATTTCTGTGATGCAATCATTGTGATAATAACGACACTTGCAAAAAATGTAACACCAATATCAGGGTAAACCCCCATCATTTGTTGATTTCTAACTAAAGAACAAATAACTGAAACCACAAATATATCTATCATTGACCATTTACCTATGAATTCAACAGCAGTATATAATTTTTTCATTTTTATGCAATTACGCTTATTTTTTTGCTTTACTGCTAGTGCAAAATAACAAAGCCAACTAAGCGAAATAATTTTTAAAATCGGAATCACAACACTTGCAATAAAAATAATAAGCGCAACAGGAACATCACCTGATTGCCACATATAAATAACGCCATCAATAATGGTTGAAGTTGATGGTGCACCAAAAACAACAGTTATCATAATACCAAATAAATTAGCAGGAATATAAAGAATTAATGATGTTACCAATAACGCTATAGTCCATTGTATTTTATCTCGATTTCTAATTTTACTTTTTTGTTTACACCGAGGACACTTTTTATAATTTATAGGTAATATAGCCTGACAACAATTGCATAATTTTAAATTTTGACTTATTCCGGTTTTACCTGCTTTTAACGTATTAGAAGAAAAATTATTACGGTGAATTTCGTTCCAAATAATTTCTGGTGAAAAAATAACTAACGACTTGATATAAAAAAAGACAAATAAGCAAAATGCAAAAAACGAGTTAGTAACACCAATGCTGCCATAACTCATTAATTTAACAAAACTGACTAAAATCCCAACAAGAAAGATTTCAGGCATACACCAATGTTGAAACTTTTCATAAACAATAAGTAAATCTCGCTTTCGGTACTTTGTTAATCGTAATTTAGAACAAAGTAAGGTGATAATTAATAAATTTACTATAGGAAAAAGCAAAACAAATAAGATAAAAAGTGCAGAAATATAACCATATTTATCAAAAAAAAGGGTTTTAGGTATATCTAATACACTAACGCCAATAAAATTACCCACAAGACGAATATCAATAAAGATAAAACCGAAAGCAACAACAATCATAATCAACGAACAAACTGCATACATGGCAGATCTAAACTTCATATCATGATTATTTTTGACTAATGTTGTATTACAACGAGGACAAACAGCTTTGTGCCCTATCATTATATCAGATAATTCTACGACCAAATCACAGTGTGAGCATAAAACATAATGTTGCTTATCAATGGCCATTATTTCCCTTTATTCGATATCTTTAATCAACAAAAATATTCAAGTTAGAATAACATTGAAACGCAAAAACTAATAAATTATTTTAAACAGTTAGTCGAAGAATAATAACAACTAATAAGAAACACATCTGGTCAAAGAGCATAATTGAAAAATTAATAAGATAATCTAATAGATTTAATCTTGAATACCAATATTTTATCACCATTTGTTAGTTTCAGTTATTATAAAAACTGAGTTAGTTATAAAAAGCATAAGAAAATTGTAATAACTAACTAAATGATTATCGTATATAAAAAAAACTTGATACTGTATAACGATACAGTATAATATTCTACATCCTCACTCATTGGAATTTTATAATATGAACGAAAACAAACAACGCGCACTTTCAGCTGCATTAAGTCAAATCGAGAAACAATTTGGTAAAGGTTCAATTATGCGTTTGGGAGATACTCAAACGTTAGATGTGGATGCCGTATCTACTGGTTCTTTAGGGTTAGATATTGCATTAGGTATTGGTGGCTTACCAATGGGTCGGATCGTTGAAATTTTTGGGCCAGAATCATCAGGTAAAACAACGCTTACTTTATCAGTAATAGCACAAGCTCAAAAAGAAGGTAAAACTTGCGCATTTATTGATGCTGAACATGCACTTGATCCTATTTATGCTGCTAAATTAGGTGTACAAGTCAATGACTTATTAGTATCACAACCTGACACAGGAGAACAAGCACTTGAAATTTGTGATGCATTAGTTCGCTCTGGCGCCGTTGATGTGATTATTGTTGACTCTGTTGCAGCTTTAACACCAAAAGCTGAAATCGAAGGTGAAATGGGCGATTCTCATATGGGATTACAAGCTCGCTTAATGTCACAAGCTTTACGTAAACTTACTGCAAATATTAAAAATGCCAATTGTTTAGTTGTATTTATCAACCAAATTCGTATGAAAATCGGTGTCATGTTTGGCAATCCAGAAACAACAACCGGTGGTAATGCGCTTAAATTTTATGCCTCTGTTCGTCTTGATATTCGTCGTATTGGTTCAGTCAAAGAAGGTGAAGATATTATTGGTAGTGATACTCGAGTAAAAGTAGTTAAAAACAAAGTTGCAGCACCATTTAGACAAACCGAATTCCAAATTCTCTATGGTTGTGGAATTTCGAAAGAAGGTGAACTAATTGATTTAGGAGTTAAAAACAAATTAGTAGACAAAGCTGGTGCGTGGTATAGCTACAATGGTGAAAAAGTTGGTCAAGGAAAAGCTAATTCAATTAAATTTTTACAAGAACATCCTGAAATTGCAAAAGAACTTGAAACTAAGCTACGCGATTTACTACTAAATAGCCCTGCTGTTTTTGCAGCAGATGAAGAAGATATTTCATCAGAAGATGAAATTTTGAATAATGAATAAAAACCTTAATAAATCAATTCTAAATAAAGCTGTGCAACTACTTGCACAGCGTGATCACTCTTCGTATGAACTATCTCAAAAAATAACATTTTTTTTTGCTAAAAAACTATCATCTCTAGACGAAGATTATCACGATCAACTAACTAAACTAAAAACTGAAATACAAGATGTTATTGGGTATTGTATCAATCAAAAGTGGATCAATGATGAACAATACATTGAAAAGTATATTGTTATGCGTGCCAATAAAGGTTATGGAAAATATAAAATCGCAATAGAACTTAAACAACGCGGTTTACCAACTGATTTAAGCCATCAACTATTACAAATGTCTGATATCAACTGGGGAAGTATTGCTCATGAACAATTGCTAAAAAAGCTAAAACAAATCAAACCACAAAATAATAATAAAAAACAAAAAGGTATTCAGTTTCTGATCGCAAGAGGTTATACACAGGATGATATTAAAACCGCATACGATTTATTGACTTAAATAATGAGAGTATCTAAAATGCAGTATATAAAAATTAGAAAAATAATTACAAATAAAGCTCACTAATTCTTTTTTTATTTTTCCTTATTACTTGTAAAATTAACTAGATCCACTCCAATAGTAACAATATTTACTTTTCAACTTTAGTTGTAACGAGTATATTAATATGTTTAAAAATCTATCGTTTTATATGGAAGCATAAATGAAAAGTACTGCAGAAATTCGTCAAAATTTTCTTGACTTTTTTCGTGGCAAAGGACATGAAGTTGTCTCAAGTAGTTCCCTTGTTCCACACAATGACCCAACGCTATTGTTTACTAATGCAGGAATGAATCAATTCAAAGATGTATTTCTTGGTGTTGATAAACGTTCTTACTCTAGAGCAACAACATCACAACGTTGTGTCCGTGCTGGTGGTAAACATAATGATTTAGATAATGTTGGTTATACAGCTCGACATCATACTTTTTTCGAAATGTTAGGAAACTTTAGTTTCGGAGACTATTTTAAGCGTGATGCAATCCATTTTGCGTGGGAATTATTAACTAGTAAAGAATGGTTTAATCTACCTAAAGATAAACTTACCGTCACTGTTTATGAAACAGATGACGAAGCATATGCAATTTGGGAAAAAGAAATTGGAATTCCCAAAGAACGTATAATTCGTATTGGTGATAATAAAGGTGCACCATATGCATCTGATAACTTCTGGCAAATGGGTGATACAGGTCCTTGCGGTCCTTGTACCGAAATTTTCTACGATCATGGTGATCACATTTGGGGAGGGCCCCCAGGTAGTGCTGAAGAAGATGGTGATAGATTTATCGAAATTTGGAACATCGTCTTTATGCAATTTAATCGTCATCCTGATGGAACGATGGAACCATTACCTAAACCATCTGTTGATACAGGAATGGGACTAGAACGTATTGCGGCTGTTTTGCAACATGTTAATTCTAATTATGAAATAGATCTATTTAAGAAATTAATTAAAGATGCAGCAGACATTATTCAAACTAAAGATTTAGAAAATAAATCACTACGAGTTATTGCTGATCATATCCGCTCTTGTGCTTTCCTCATTTCGGATGGAGTATTACCTTCAAACGAAGGTCGAGGTTATGTGTTACGCCGAATAATTCGACGGGCAGTGCGACATGGACATATACTTGGCGCAAAAGGCATATTTTTCTACAAACTTGTAAAACCATTAATTGATGTAATGGAAAATGCAGCGGTTGAATTAGCTAATAACCGTAAATTGGTCGAAGACGCGCTTAAATTAGAAGAAGAGCAATTTTTAAAAACATTAGAACGTGGATTATTTTTACTTGATCAAGAGTTAACAAAAATCACAGACAAAATATTACCAGGTGATGTTGCATTTAAACTTTATGATACTTACGGCTTTCCACTAGATTTAACCGCAGATGTATGCCGTGAAAAAAATATCACTATTGATGAAGCAGGCTTTAATCAATGCATGGAAGAACAAAGAAAGCGTGCTCGTGAATCGAGTTCATTTAGTGTTGATTATAGCAACGTTATAAAACTTGATGATAAAACTGAATTTTTAGGTTATCAAGCAACTGAATCTTCAGGAAAAATTATTGCCATATTTAAAAATGGCCAAAAAATTGAAAGTATTCATGCTGGCGATGAAGCCATTATCATTCTAGACAAAACACCATTTTATGGTGAATCTGGTGGCCAAATTGGTGATAAAGGCTTATTAACAACTGCGAATGTTGAATTTACTGTTTTAGATAGCCAAAAATATGGTAAAAGTATTGGGCATATAGGTAACATCGTTAAAGGCTCTTTAAAAGTTGGAGACACAGTTACAGCGGCAATTGACATTGAACTACGTGAACGAATTCGTCGCAATCATTCAGCTACACATCTATTACAAGCTGCATTACAACGTATTTTAGGTAATCATGTTCATCAAAAAGGATCTTTAGTCAATGATAACTATCTGCGTTTTGACTTTTCACATAACCAAGCGATAACGCAAGAACAAATTATTGAAATAGAAAACCTTGTTAACCGACAAATTCGTCGTAATTTACCGGTTGATATTGAACTTATGCCAATCGAGGAAGCAAAAAACAAAGGTGCTATGGCACTATTTGGTGAAAAATATGACGATATAGTACGAGTGCTTACTATGGGCGATTTTTCAATCGAACTTTGTGGCGGTACTCACGTAGATAGAACAGGTGATATTGGTTTATTTAAAATAGTATCAGAATCAAGCATTGCATCTGGTGTACGCCGTATTGAAGCGACCTCAGGGCAAAATGCAATGGATCTAATACATAATGAATCAAATTTATTGACTCAGATTGGACAAATTGTTAAAAGTGACAAGTCTGCAGTTTTAGCGCGTATTGAACAATTATTTGATCAAACTAAACAACTTGAGAAAACAATTGAACAATTAAAAGCACAAAAAGCTAGTCAAGAAAGTGCTCAATTACTTAACCAATGCGAAAAAATTAACAACACCAATATACTTATTGCCAAACTTGATAACATTGAAGCAAAAGTATTACGCACTATGATTGATGATCTTAAAAATCAATTAAAAACAGCTGTAATTATTTTAGCGGCTGTCAACGATGGAAAAATCAATTTAGCTGCCGGTGTAACTAATGATTTAATCAAAAATATTAAAGCTGGTGAACTAGTTTCTCAGCTAGCATTGAAAATAGGTGGTAAAGGTGGTGGGCGGCCTGATTTTGCTCAAGCAGGTGGAATGGATCTCTCGGCATTACCAGAAGCGTTGTCTTCTGTGAAAAAGGAAATCAGTAACAAATTACAAGCAAGTTAGCCATATATACTCAAGTGTTTGTTAATTAAATATTAGAGTTTTTCTGTAAATTCCGTCTTACATTCTTATGGATGGAGGCTGACGAAGCTATATCTTAAAATAGTTTGGATATATACTTAACTGATATTAGGAGATCTAATGTTAATTTTAACTAGGAGAGTAGGTGAAACACTAATAATTGGGGATGATGTAGTTATTACCGTCTTAGGCGTAAAAGGCAATCAAGTCAGAGTTGGTATTAATGCACCTAAAGATGTTTCTATTCATAGAGAAGAGATATATAACAGAATTCATCAGACACAAGATTCAAATGATGAATTCCCCGAGCCCAAAGGGTAATATTGGGCAGTAAATAAACAACCAGCACGCATAAGCAAAAAAATGTTTGACTTATTTTTTGTAAAAAGTAATATGTGCGCCACACATTATGATTTTGTTGTTCAAGAAGTCATAATGTCTTGGTGAGATGGCCGAGAGGCTGAAGGCGCTCCCCTGCTAAGGGAGTATGCGGTCAAAAGCTGCATCGAGGGTTCGAATCCCTCTCTCACCGCCATTTTAAAAATTTAAAATATGCATCCGTAGCTCAGCTGGATAGAGTACCCGGCTACGAACCGGGCGGTCAGGGGTTCGAATCCCTTCGGATGCACCATTTTAAAAAATTCAAAACGCATCCGTAGCTCAGCTGGATAGAGTACCCGGCTACGAACCGGGCGGTCAGGGGTTCGAATCCCTTCGGATGCACCACTTTTTAACGAACTTACACGCATCCGTAGCTCAGCTGGATAGAGCACTCGGCTTCGAACCGAGCGGTCAGGGGTTCGAATCCCTTCGGGTGCGCCATTTCGGTTGAATCCCGATATAATTCTAGTATACTAAGCTCACAAAATTTAATATCTAAATCAATCTACTTTTTGATTTATATGTTCTATTATCTATATTAGAATAACGACAAAGTAGAAAGATATACCCTAATTAATAATGGACATTATTTATGTTGGACCCGAATTTACTCCGAAATGAATTAGATCTTGTTGCTAAAAAATTAGCTCGTCGTGGATTTAAATTAGATGTTGAAACTATTCGTCATCTTGAAGAAAAACGTAAAGTATTACAAGTTGAAACCGAAAACCTACAAGCAGAACGAAATGCTCGTTCAAAAGCGATTGGTGAAGCAAAAGCACGAGGCGAAGACATTACCGCTGTTCGTGAAGAAGTAAATAAACTTGGTGAAAAACTTAACAGCGCAAAAGCAGAGCTTGACATCTTACTAAACAAAATTAAAGACATTGCCTCAACCATCCCTAATATGCCTGATGACTCTGTCCCAGATGGTAAAGATGAAAATGACAATGTTGAAGTTTCTCGCTTTGGCACACCAAGAACATTTGATTTCCCTATTCAAGACCATGTCGCATTAGGTGAACGTTTTGGTGGTCTTGATTTTGCAGCTGGCGTAAAACTAACAGGTGCACGCTTTGTGGTGATGAAATCACAAATTGCACGCTTACATCGAGCAATCACTCAATTTATGTTAGATTTACACACCGAACAACACGGTTATGCCGAAATTTATGTACCGTACCTTGTCAATCAAGCGACACTATTTGGTACAGGGCAACTACCTAAGTTTGCTGGTGATCTGTTCCATACCAAGCCATTAGATGAAGAAGCAGAAAGCAGTAATTATGCTTTAATTCCAACTGCTGAAGTTCCTGTAACAAATCTAGTGCGTGACGAAATTCTTGATGAAAGTGTATTACCATTAAAAATGACAGCCCATACCCCATGCTTCCGTTCAGAAGCTGGATCTTATGGTAAAGATACTCGAGGCTTAATCCGCATGCATCAGTTTGATAAAGTAGAACTGGTACAAATCGTTAAACCAGAAGAATCAATGAAAGCACTAGAAGAGCTTACAGCGCATGCAGAAAAGGTACTACAGCTACTTGAACTTCCTTATCGTAAAATTGTACTTTGTACGGGGGATATGGGCTTTGGTTCATGTAAAACTTATGATCTTGAAGTATGGGTACCTGCGCAAAATACTTATCGTGAAATCTCGTCTTGTTCTAATATGTGGGATTTCCAAGCACGCAGAATGCAAGCTCGTTATCGCAATAAAGCAGATAACAAAACTTATTTAGTCCATACCCTAAACGGTTCAGGATTAGCTGTAGGGCGCACACTTGTCGCCATTATGGAAAACTACCAACAAGCAGATGGCACAATTAAAGTACCATCAGTTTTAGTTCCTTACATGAACGGCGTTGAAGTCATTGGCTAAGTGAAATCAGACCTATGTAGTTAATAGCGCTACTTATTAGTTAGCGCTATTTTTTTATTAACAAAAAAAGGGGAAAAGAGATGATAAAAGGCATCACGCTTTTAATATTTTCATCATGCCTTTTTGCTTTGCTTTATTACTACCCTGTACTATTACAACCATTATCAGTTATCGATATTTTTTGCTGGCGACTATTAACCTCATTTCCGGCAATTATTGTATTGATTATCGTCCAAAAACAATGGTCAGCAATAACAGCCCTATTTATACGAATAAAACAGCAACCGCTTTATTTATTAGGATTGATGTTTTCTTCTTTTTTACTGACTATTCAAATGATGATTTTCATCTGGGCACCACTTAATGGACATGGATTATCGGCATCGCTAGGCTATTTTTTACTGCCATTAACCATGGTTATTTCAGGACAGATCTTTTACAAAGAAAAACTCAGTTTTTTACAAAAAATAGCCGTTGGGTTAGCTGCTTTAGGCGTAATAATCGAAATTGCAACCACAGGCGCATTTTCGTGGGAAACAGCCGTTATAGCTTTAGGATACCCCATCTACTTCATCACAAGGCGAAAATTGCAAATAGAAGGCATTGCGGGCACCTTTTCAGACTTCTTGTTTATATTTATAGGTTGTCTTCTTTACTTCTCGTTAAATTATAATGCGGACAAAATTATTGGAGATATTATTCATTTCCCTATTTATATTCCAATGTTAGGAATTATAACCGCCATTGCTTTTGCTATATACTTCTTCGCAAGACGTCTACTACCACTGGGATTATTTGGTTTACTCGGCTATGTAGAGCCCGTATTGTTAACCATTGTTTCAGTATTATTTTTGCATGAAACAGTGTCTCCTAAATACATTGCCTCATATGGACTAATTTGGCTATCTGTATGCGTACTCGCTTTAGAGGGGACTATTTTTGTTTTACGAGCAATAAAACGTAAACGAATACGATACTAAAAAATAGGCACCTTACCAAGTGCCTATTTATTCATTTATACGGTTTATTTACTAAAAGTCACATAATGACCATAACTTTCTAAAATAGATTGTATTTTATCAAGCGTTTCGCGTGGTGGAGCATCGACCCCTTCCAATTTATATGTATCACCTAGGGTATCCCACTTATAAGCACCTAATTTATGGTAAGGTAGCAACTCTACACGCTCAATATTATCCATACCTTCAATAAATTTACCTAACAAATGCGCGGAATTATCATCATCAGTCCAACCGGGAACGACAACATAACGGATCCATGTTCGTTTATTAATTTTATGCAAATGTTTAGCAAACTCAAGGACTCGCTTATTTGGCACACCAACTAATTTTTGATGAATTTCATCATTTACTTGTTTTAAGTCAAGCATAACCAAATCGGTCACAGCCAAAAGTTCATCAACTATATGGTCCAACTGTCTTGCATATCCATTGGTATCCAAACAAGTACTAATACCTTCTTGATGGCAAGCTTTAAACCATTCTGTCACAAACTCAGCCTGTAATGTTGCCTCACCGCCTGATGCGGTCACACCACCACCATTAGGCATAATAAAACTTTTGTAAGAAACGATTTCTTTCATCAGTTCATCAACGGTGACTTCGCGCCCTGCTTTCACGTCCCAAGTATCCCGATTATGACAATACAAACAACGCATAAGACAACCTTGAAAGAAAACGATAAAACGAATCCCTGGACCATCAACAGTACCAAAAGATTCAAAAGAATGGATACGCCCCTTAATGGGCTGCTTTGTTGTCATAATAATATTTTGTTGTTCCATAGATACGCTCTAATCACTGCTCACATTGCTTTTGAATTTATTTTAGCTTAAATGATGTCTTTTATGCACCGATTGCATTAATCAGGCATCTCTTTCAACTTGTTTAATTATACAGAATAAATTCACATAATAATTAAATTATTATCACAATAACTATCATTAATTAAAAATGATAAAAAAATAGCGTCCATAAGGACGCCATTTATCAATAAAGTTAAAATAATTAACTAAATAGACTGTGTAAATGTACGACTAATTACGTCTTTTTGTTGCTCTTTAGTTAAAGAGTTAAAACGTACTGCATATCCAGAAACACGAATGGTTAATTGCGGATATTTTTCAGGGTGTTCCATTGCATCTAATAATGTTTCACGATTTAACACATTAACATTTAGATGTTGACCACCTTCAATTGTCGCTTCGTGATGGAAGTAACCATCCATTAAACCAGCTAAATTACGTTTACGCACATCATCATCTTTACCTAACGCATTTGGAACGATAGAGAAAGTATATGAAATACCATCTTTAGCGTAAGCAAATGGTAGTTTTGCAACAGATGTTAATGACGCAACTGCACCTTTTTGGTCACGACCGTGCATTGGGTTAGCACCTGGTCCAAATGGTGCACCAGCACGACGTCCATCAGGTGTATTACCTGTTTTCTTACCGTATACAACATTTGATGTAATAGTAAGTACTGATTGAGTAGGGATAGCATTACGATAAGTTTTAAGTTTTTGAATTTTCTTCATAAAACGTTCAACTAAATCAACAGCAATATCATCAACTCGTGGATCATTGTTACCGAATTGTGGATATTCACCTTCGATTTCAAAGTCAGTAGCTAAACCATCTTCATCACGAATGGTTTTCACTTTTGCATATTTAATTGCAGAAAGTGAGTCAGCAGCAACAGAAAGACCTGCAATACCACATGCCATAGTACGAATAACATCACGATCATGTAATGCCATTAATGACGCTTCGTAGCTATATTTATCATGCATATAGTGAATAGCATTTAATGCAGTTACATATTGTTTTGCTAACCAATCCATAAAGTGATCTAAACGAGCAAACACTGTATCAAAATCTAAATATTCATCAGTGATTGGGTCTTCTTTAGGGCCTACTTGCATTTTTAATTTTTCATCAACACCACCATTGATTGCATATAGAAGTGTTTTAGCAAGGTTAGCACGCGCACCAAAGAATTGCATTTGTTTACCAACGATCATTGGGCTTACACAACATGCGATAGCGTAGTCATCGTTGTTAAAGTCTGGACGCATTAAATCATCGTTTTCATATTGTAATGATGAAGTATCGATTGATACTTTTGATGCGAACTCTTTAAATCCACTTGGTAACTGTTCAGACCAAAGGATAGTCATATTCGGTTCTGGTGAAGGACCCATTGTATATAAAGTATTTAAGAAACGGAAAGAAGTCTTAGTTACTAATGTACGGCCATCAACACCCATACCTGCGATAGATTCAGTTGCCCAAATTGGATCGCCTGAGAATAACTCATCATATTCAGGAGTACGTAAGAAACGAACCATACGTAGTTTCATCACGAAATGGTCAACAATTTCTTGCGCGTCTTTTTCAGTGATTAAACCTGCAGCAAGATCACGTTGGAAATAGATATCAAAGAAAGTTGAAGTACGACCTAAAGACATTGCCGCACCATTTTGTGATTTAACCGCAGCTAAATAACCAAAATATGTCCATTGAACAGCTTCTTGTGCAGTTTTTGCTGGTCCAGAAATATCAAAGCCATATTTAGCAGCCATTTCTTTAATTTGACCAAGCGCACGATGTTGTTCAGCGATTTCTTCACGACGTTGCATAGTCATAGTTAAATCAACGCCATTTTCAAAATCAGCTTGTAAAGAAGTGAATTGTGCAAATTTGTCTTGCATCAAATAATCAATACCGTAAAGTGCCACACGACGGTAATCACCAATGATACGACCACGACCGTAAGCATCAGGAAGACCAGTGATAACACCAGATTTACGACAACGAAGGATATCAGGAGTATAGATATCGAAAACACCTTGGTTGTGAGTTTTACGATATTCAGTGAAGATTTTTTTGACTAAAGGATCAAGTGTTCTGTTATAAGCTTTACAAGAATTCTCGATCATTTTGATACCACCAAACGGGATAATCGCACGTTTTAGTGGTTTTTCAGTTTGTAAACCAACAATTTTTTCTAAATCTTTTTCGATATAACCTGCATCATGAGCAGTAATTGTCGAAATAACACTTGTATCAAAATCCACAGGAGCATGGGTAGCATTTTCAATTTTAATGCCTTCCATTACTTTATCCCATAACTTAGTAGTAGCTTCTGTTGCGCCAGCTAAGAAAGACTCATCGCCCTCGTATGGCGTGTAGTTCTTTTGAATAAAATCGCGGACATTGACATTACTTTGCCAATCACCATCTTTAAATCCTTTCCAAGCAGCTGCTTGTACTTCGTTTAAATTACTCATAATTTTCACCTCAGGTTTACAAAAATATCTATTTACCCTCTTACATATTAGGGCAAATATTATAAAATCAATGTGGCTTACGTAAATATAAAGCCCAATAAGGTAGCGCAACTGCTAAACCACCTAAAATATTCCCGATTGTAACTGGAATTAAATTGTTAAATATAAAATGTTCAACAGTTAGTGATTTAAATGTATCTGGCGCTACGCCAACAGCTTGCCAAAATTCAGGGGAAGCAAAATTATTAATCATAATACCCATCGGGATCATAAACATATTTGCAATGCTATGCTCAAATCCACTAGCAACAAACATAGCGACAGGAAGAACCATGATTAACATCTTATCAAGTAAGCTACGACCAGCATAACTTAACCATGCAGCCAAACAAACCATTAAGTTAGCTAAAAAACCAAGGAATACAGCTTCAATAAAAGTATGATGCAACTTATGATCAGCAGTTTGCAATACATTCAATCCCCACTGCCCGTTAGCTACCATATACTGACCTGACAGCCAAATAATCATTACAAACAGTATAGCACCAATAAAGTTACCAACATAGACTAAAATCCAATTACGGAACATTTTTAACCAACTTACTTTATGCGTCATTCTTGGTAAGATAGTCAATACTGTTGAAGTAAAAAGATCAGCGCCACAACAAACAACTAGCATTAATCCTAATGAAAAGCAGATACCACCAACTAATTTGGCTAAACCAAACGCAACGGTTGCAGTGCCAGTTGTAACGGTAATATAAAAAACAAAAGCAATAGAGATAAAAACACCAGCAAGAATTGCAGATAAAATTGTGCTACATGGGTGTTTATTTACTTTGTAGTTGCCAATGTCTTCGGCAATTTGTGTCATTTGTGCGGGGGAATAGGAATCCACAAGTTTATCAGTACTCAAACTAACATCCTCAAAAAAACTAGGGTTTTATGAGACGCATAGTATACTCAAAATTTGAAGCAGATCACGTTTTTTTTATTAAAAAAAACGCTAAAAGTAAAAATTTATTGTTTATTTAAGTAATTACCGATAACAGAGCTTTTAAAGCAAATATTTGTTTTTATAAAAAAACATCAAATAAAAAACTCAATAAAATCAATACCTTTTCTGACCGATTTTTGAAGAAAAATAATGTCCTTTTTTAGGTTTGGTAGATAGAATAGGATAGATGCGTTGGTTTAGGGCATTTAGTTTTGGGTGAATAAAATATCAACAGCAACTTCGCTTTCTGCGTCGGCGGCGGGGGGGCGGCGCTATTGTGGCTTTGCCACAACGGCGCAACCCTAAGGGAAACGCCCCAACTTACGCGGGGGCTTTATTCTTTCTTATATTGTCCTCTCAGGCACCGTACCCCCCTTCCGCGCCCTAAGGATTAAGAACTAAAAGCTAAGGTGCGGTGCAAACAGCATAAATGCTGGTGCTGGAGTTCAGCACATCACCATTAGCAGAGTACACATAAAGTTGATGGCTACGACCGTCAGTGGCACTCGTCCAGTAATGGTCTTTGAAGCCCGCATCAGCGTAGTCGTATATGACCCCCCACTCAGCGAGCAAGCCTGCTCCTATGTGACGTTTGTAGAGCCGTTGACCTGACGAAGGACTGGCACCATCTATGCCATTTACACATGGGAAAAAAGGACTAACGCCACACTTCGCATTGGTTAAATCCCTTACCCTAGGTATCCGATAACCCAAACTATTACACCATGCTAATTGGTCATTATAAGGTTTCCATTGATTACGATGGACGAACCACTGCTTTAACACAAAGCCGTAACGAACCTCATTACCATTACCATTACTATCCCTACCGACTAACTCAAACGTCTGTGGCAAAGATGGACGTGTAAGTCGACCTGGATTACCTGAGCTTATTTGACTACTACTTGCCCTTGGACCACTCAATTTTACCCGTGCTACCCGTTTCCCTCTATCAACACTAGGAATCCAACTATCATTAGCTGCTACCACCGATACTGTAGCTGTTATTCCACCACGTGTGACCGGAGACCAAGTTAACTGAGCTACATCTAACCCCCCTACATCCAAATCAAAATACAAGCCATCTGCTCCTGTAGTAGGAAAGTTTAACTCGTAAGATGATGGACTCGTTGACTGAACTAAAAACCCCTTATCAGGATTCCATATGTTAGATGGGCCTGCAAAGTAGCTTGTGCCATACTTTAGATTCGGCCTGACCGAACAAATACGGATATCGTCATTTGGATTAATATAATAATCCACCGTAGCGCCACTAAAACTACTACTCCTTGGCACCCCATACTGCGTACTTAATGTGCCACCTGTACTTGTTAAAGTTACCTTATAAGGGGCATTACATATATCTAATGCATCAGTACGATTAACCGTAGTACCGTTTTTATCGGTAAACGCCACCGATATACTCCCCGATGCCGTTACTCCACCTACTCCCTGTCCGTCTCCATCATCATCACCCCAATAACCCTGACTCACCAAATCATTCATCGTGATTGAACTCCTTGATGGCGGTACTATCGTCTCTATATGACCTAAGTTACTCCCCACATATGGCAACCTGATTGGATTTGTTGGTGTGGATGGGTTGGTTGACCTTGTGTATACCGTTCCATCCTGCAACTTTATTGACAATAAACGGTCTGTATTCGTTAATTTTGTTACCCCTCCATCAAACGTTAAATACGGCGCACTCCCCTCGATAGCCCTTGAGGTATAAGCCGTTAACGCCTCTGTATCCTGCGTATACGACAATAACAACAATGGCGCTAAGAATAATGCCGATTTTGATAATAATGGTAACTTAAATAGTAACGGCGGTTTGAATAACAATGGCGGTTTTAATAACCACTTGGATATCGGCGATAATTTTGCCGAAGATTTTGCCGATGACGGCGTCGATTTCGCTACGCGAAATGACTTCGATGATAAAAATAACTGTGGCGCTCTATTTTGACCACTGTGCGAATCAATAAGATTTAGGGCATAGGTTTGGCAGGCCAGATGCCAGATGCCAGATGCCAACCATGGTAATGCATTTTTATTTCCCTGTCAAGTAATTTATTGTTTTTTATCGATTTTTCTATCCGTTCGCTTTATTTTTGAGCGATTCCCTGCTTGAATAAGCAGGAAAATTATAACTTGATGGTGCATAATCTGCCACTTTTTTTGTTAATTTATTGTAAAGATTTGTTGGAAGGTTGAGTGCGTTGCTTTGGATTTTTTGGGGGGTGGTTTTGTTTGATAAAAATGCCTTGAAAAAACTTCAATAAAATCAATACCTTTCCTGACCGATTTTTTAGTGGAAAATTAGTTTTTTTTGTTTTGGTGAATAGAATAAATTGGGTGCGGTGGTTTCGGACGTTTTGACTTTTTGTGAATAAAATAGCTGTTGTGAACACGTCCAAGCCAAGGGAATTTAAGCGAATTCCTTGACAACCCACGCTTTGGCTGCAGAATGTGGCCTTCGGCGCCCCTCCGCAATTACTCGCATCATCCCTGATACTCGCCTCTTCGAGGCCATCTTCGCTTTGCTCAGATGTTCAAATTTGTTCCAGACAAATTTGTCGCTCGGTCTTAACGCACCGTTTGTGGACGCGTTCCCGACGCACCACAAACTCGCCAAACGTCCTGTTTGGCGTGCTAACCTCGCTCTGTTGTCGGCACATTCTGACGCCGAAATAAAACAGATAGCATAGCCGATTGTTTTTTTAATTATGTGATTAATTTTATTTTTTATTGCCGCCTATACGGCGTTAAGGTTATAACAACATGAGCATCTACCGTGTAAATATTTCTAAACCACCTATACGGCGTTAAGGATCTTTATATGAACTTAAACGAGCAGTTACAATTTCTAAACCACCTATACGGCGTTAAGGTAGAACTCAAGATTTGATAAATCTTGTTATATAAAGATAAACAACAATTTTGGCTTTGAAAACCCTTTTTTTAAGCTGTTTTATAATACTTTGATTTTATTGAATTTTAAATTATCGTAAAAAAAAGGGTCTGGAGAGGTTTATATTCAAAAAAAATGAGAAGAAAAAACTTCAATAAAATCAATACCTTTCCTGACCGATTTTTTGGGGTTTTTGCGTTGTTTTTTATAAAAAAGTGACTTATAAAAGCCACTCAAGGTTATGCTGTTGTCTTGTTACGGCGTCAGACAAATTTGTCTGGAACAAATTTGAACATCTGAGCATAGCGAAGATGGCCTCGTAGAGGCGAGTATCAGGATGATACGAGTATT
>NZ_WTFA01000014.1:0-46551 GCF_009795755.1 Gilliamella sp. Pra-s60
TATTCTTTGTTATATTATCCCCTCAGGCACCATAATCGCCCCCCGCGCCCTAAGGATTAAGAACTAAACGCTAAAAGCTAAGGTGTGGTGCAAAGGACAGAACGGGAGAAGCTGGCTAGTAAGCTGTCGACGGCGCCGTTGTTCGAGCTGACAGTGAACTGGTTGCTACCCGTAGCGTCGCTCGTCCAGTAGGAGTTGTAGTAGACGAAGCCCGCATCAACGTAGGAGTACATGCGTCCCCACTCCATGAAAAATACTGATCCTATGTTACGCTGGTAATAATTACCTGATGAACGAGGTTGTGCGCCTAAACCGCCATAATTTGAATTGGTTAAATCACTTACCCTAGGCAATCGATAACCCAAACCTCTACACCATGCTGTTTGATTAGGAGGGGTGTCAGTTTTATTACCCCGATTGACGAACCACCGACTCAATACAAATCCATAACGAACCTCATTACCACTACTATCCCTTCCCACCAACTCAAACGTCTGTGGTAAAGATGGACGTGTAAGTCGACTTGGATTACTTGAGTTTATTTGACTACTATCAGCCCTAGGACCATGCAACGTTACCCGTGTTACATTTTTTGATTTATCCGTAATCCAAGCATCAGCGTCGTAAGTCTCCCCTTCTGGGGATGTGAATGTACCAGAACGCGGCCTTGTCCAACTCACCGTTGCACTTATACTACCACTTGTGTTAACTGTCCAACTTAACTGACTTCCGTCAATCACAGTAGGAATCTCCAAGTCAAAATACAAGCCATCTGCACCAGTCCTTGGAAAGTTTTGACCGTAAGATGACGGAGTTGTAAACGCGGTTAAAAAGCCCTTACTAGGATTCCATATGTTAGCCGGACCTGCATGGCGGGGGTGGTCGTTAGAAATGATGCCTGTTGTTCCACCATAAAACAAATTCGGCCTGACCGAACAAATTTTAGGACGAGCATTCGTACTAAAATAATAATCCACCGTAGCGCCACTAAAACTACTACTCCTTGGCACCCCATACTGCGTACTTAATGTGCCACCTGTACTTGTTAAAGTTACCTTATAAGGGGCTTTACATATATCTAACGCACTAGTACGACCAACCGTAGCACCGTTTTTATCGGTAAACGCCACCGATATACTCCCCGATGCCCTTACCTGTCCATCGCCATCATCATCACCCCACTTCCCTTGGCTAATCAAATCATCGATGGTGATTGAATTCTGAGTAGGCGGTACTATCGTCTTCATATCACGAAAAGAACGCCATCTTGATAATACTATTGGATTTGTTACACTTGTATTCGTCGAAGGTGTGTACTCGTCTCCATCTACCATCGTAATGGTGAACAACGATTCAAAGTCTGTTACCTTGGTTTGGCCTCTATCTAATGTTAAATACGGGCCGGAACCATGAATAACATTTGATGTCTGTGCCGATAACGCCTCTGTATCCTGTGTATATGACAATAACAACAATGGCGCTAAGAATAATGCCGATTTACATAATAATGGTGATTTAAATAGTAACGGCGGTTTGAATAACAATGGCGGTTTTAATAACCACTTGGATATCGGCGATAATTTTGCCAAAGATTTTGCCGATGACGGCGTCGATTTCGCTACGCGAAATGACTTCGGTGATGAAAATAACTGTGGCGCTCTATTTTGACCACTGTGCGAATCAATAAGATTTAGGGCATAGGTTTGGCAGGCCAGATGCCAGATGCCAGATGCCAACCATGGTAATGCATTTTTATTTCCTTGTCAAGTAATTTCTTGTTTTTTATCGATTTTTCTATCTGTTCGCTTTATTTTTGAGCGATTCCCTGCTTGAATAAGCAGGAAAATTATAGCTTGATGGTGCATAATCTGCCACTTTTTTTGTTAATTTATTGTAAAGAATTGTTAGAAGGTTGAGTGCGGTGGTTTGGTTTTTTGGGGGGAGTGGTTTTGTTTGATAAAAATGCCTTGAAAAAACTTCAATAAAATCAATACCTTTCCTGACTGATTTTTTAGGTTAAAAACTGTTATTTAGACGTGCTATTTTTGGTTTTGCTGATTTGTTAGCTGTCGGTATTTTGCTTGGGTGTGTAATTTTTTTTAGGCTATTAAATATTCTTAATTAGTGATGTGTAGTTTATATTTAATGAGTAACAAAAAGCGGACTAACAATTAGCCATCTGCTATAATCGCCTTTTATTTTTATCGTTATATCTATCTCGGTTTTAATTAAACAATTTGTTTATTAAAGGATATTTTTCTTTATGCTACTTAATAACAATCAAAAATTAGGTCTATTTTGTTTGGCGCTGTTTTCCGTTAGTTTCATTATTTTAATGCAAGTACATTTAATGCCAGCAGTGATAGCGGCGTTGTTGACCTATACGTTAACACAAAAATTAGATGATTTTTTGTCACGAAAAATGGTACGGTTTAGTCATCAGTCAAAATTAATTTCGGTATTAGTACTGACGACAGTGATTATTGGTATTTTTATTGGTGGTTTTTGGTATTTGTTTGCTTGGTTTGTTGATATGGTCAAGCATCCAACCGAAACGTTAACCAATATAAGATTAATCGTAAACAATGTAATAAACAGTCTACCAACAAACGTTACCCATTATTTGCCTGATAATATTGATGAAATTGAATCAACTATTATGGTTTATCTTAAAGAGCATGTTTTTTATTTACAATCGATTATCAAAAAAGTATTCCATGATTTCGTCATATTAATTGTGGGAATGATTATTGGATTAATTTTAGGCTATAAAGAAAACCAACGTAATACGGTTCATAATCCAGTGACACAAAGGCCATTAACTAAAGCGTTAAAGGCTAGTTTAAACCGATTAGTTGTGGTATTCCAATATGTCGCTATGTCTCAAGTTGTGATTGCTTTATTTAATGCGATAATGACTGCCATTTTGCTATTTATTATTTTGCCTATGTTTGGCATTCATTTACCGTTTAGTAAAAGTTTAGTGCTAGCCACATTTGTTTTTGGGCTTATTCCTATTATTGGAAATTTGATCGTCAATGTATTAATCTTTTTTGTTGCATTTACGGTATCGTTTACCGTTGCAATGGTAATTATTGTGTATTTAATTTTAATTCATAAAATGGAATATGTGCTTAATGCAAAAATAGTTGGGACTAAAATTCATGCGGGTATCTGTGAATTGTTAATTGCGATGCTTTTTTTAGAGACGCTTTTTGGCGTGATTGGTTTAATTTTTGCACCTATTTTTTATGCATTTATAAAATTGTCATTAAAAGAACTAAGAATTCTTTAAATTTATTCAAATTAAGATTTGTATAAATTAATATTTACCTAATTTTTATAAAATAAATTATCTAATTCATTTTATGGGCATTATCTAGTTTGTTATGAAACTAGATAATGTGACCATCAAGTAGTTTATCTCTACTTTCCAATACAAAATGAACTAAATATACGACCTAACAAATCATCAGAAGTAAATTGCCCTGTAATTTCACTTAAGGCTTCTTGCGCTAATCTTAATTCTTCGGCAAGTAATTCACCAGCATGGAATGTGATAAGTTGGTGCTTACCATTGTTTAAATGCCCTGCTGCCTTTTCAAGTGCTTGCAGGTGGCGACGTCGGGCTAAGAATCCACCTTCAGTACTACTAGTAAAGCCCATGGCCTGTTTTAGGTGTTCACGTAATAAGGTAATCCCTTCGCCTGTTCGTGCCGAAAGTTGAATGAGTGAGTAGCCGTTTACTTTGCTATATCCTAGTGCTTCACCCGTTAAATCGGCTTTATTACGAATTACAGTTACTGGCATATTTTTAGGTAAACGTTCAATAAATTCTGGCCATAGCTTTTCGGGGTTGGTTTCTGTTGTGGTTGTGCTGTCAACCATGAACAGTACCCTATCGGCTTGTTCAATTTCTTGCCAAGCACGTTCAATACCGATTCGTTCCACTTCATCACTTGCTTCGCGTAGTCCTGCGGTGTCAATAATATGCAGTGGCATGCCATCGATGTGGATATGTTCACGCAGTACATCGCGCGTGGTGCCGGCGATGTCGGTAACAATGGCTGCGTCACGCCCAGCTAAGGCATTAAGTAAGCTTGATTTACCTGCATTTGGTCGACCTGCGATGACAACTTTCATACCTTCACGAAGTAGCGATCCTTGTTTAGCTTCTTGCCTAACTTCGTTTAAGTGTGCAATCACTTCATTAAGTTGAGCTTCAATTTTGCCGTCAGATAAGAAGTCGATTTCTTCTTCAGGAAAGTCAATCGCCGCTTCGGTAAAAATTCTTAGATGAATCAACGATTCAACAAGTGCATCTATTTTCTTTGAAAAGACACCTTGTAGCGATGAAATAGCCGATTTTGCTGCTTGCTCAGAACTGGCATCAATTAAATCAGCAATTGCTTCGGCTTGAGCAAGATCTAATTTATCATTTAAAAATGCACGCTCTGAAAACTCCCCCGGCCGAGCAATGCGGACACTTGGGATTTCAAGAATGCGTTTTAAAAGTAAATCTAAAATAATCGGCCCACCATGACCTTGTAATTCAAGCACGTCTTCGCCCGTAAATGAGTGGGGATTAGGAAAAAATAAGGCAATGCCTTCATCTAACGTGCTGCCATCTGATGCTAAAAAAGGTAAATAATTGGCATAACGAGGTTTAGGCAATTTGCCCAATACGGCTTGAGCGACAGTTTGAGCCTGAGGCCCTGAAACACGCAAAATACCAACCCCCCCACGCCCTGGCGGGGTTGCTTGTGCAACAATCGTATCTAAGTTCATTCTTTTCATTTTTAAATTAAACAGCAATGTTGCCATAATATCATGGACAACAAGTAAAAACAGCTGTTGCTTATGGTGATGCTACGATTAGCTGATTGAATTAAAAAAATCGTAAAAAATTTGATTTAATCACAAGCATTAGCTTTTTTTAGCTTTAGGATGATCAAATACCCAAGAATTTGCTAATGCAAGTGGTTCTCTTATCATTGCAATATATTTATCAAAATTAGTCCAACTTAACGGTGCCGATAATCCTGATACTTCATTAAAACCCGAGCGTTTAGCTAACATAATTGAGCGCAATAGATGAAAATCATTCGTTACAATAACCGTGTTTCCTAATGGTAATACGTCATCTGCATATATAAATTGTTGAGCAGTTCGGGTTGATTTATCTTCAATATGAACTCTTGAAGATTCAATGCCTTTGTTGATTAAGTAATCAGCCATTACACTAGCTTCGCTTGCTGACTCATCTTTACCTTGCCCGCCACAAACAATGACTTTTGTATTGGGATTATTTTGCAAATAGCTAATTGCAGCATCTAAACGTGCTTGTAATGTCAAAGGCGCCTGCGCAGGTGTTCCCACTACTTGTGATCCTAAAATCACCATGGTGTCGGCATTGTCTTGTGGTTTTTGCTCGGCATAAATAAAAATAACCACATTACAGACAATAAAATAACTTAATATGGCAATAATGGCATATTTTACTAGTTGTATCATTTTCATTAACTTAAATTCCTTTTTTAAAGCAATCTTCAAAATGGTCATTGACTAATCCCATAGATTGCATAAATGCATAACAAATGGTAGAGCCAACAAAACTAAAGCCCTTCTTTTTAAGTGCTTTTGACATTTTGTCAGATGTTTCAGTGCTAACTGGTAATTCGCTTTTGTCTTTGTAATGATGAGTGATCGGTTTACCATCAACAAAAGACCAAATAAATTGAGAAAAATCTTCATTATTTTTTTGCATCAATAAATAAGCTTGGGCATTTTTGATTATGCTATTGAGCTTTAAGCGATTGCGTATTAACCCTTTGTTCTCCATAAATAATTCAATATCTTGTGCAGTTAGTTGAACAATTTTTTCAGGATTAAAATCAAAAAAACAACGGCGATACTCGTCTCGTTTTTTCAGTACTGTGATCCAAGATAACCCCGCTTGTTGCCCTTCCAAGCAGATTTTTTCAAATAACTTAAGGCTATCATATTGGGGAATGCCCCATTCGTTGTCATGATAAGCAATATAGAGCGGATCGTTTGTAACCCAACTGCAACGTTTTACTTTTTGATTTGTCATTAAATGATCCTTTTAGATTAACCACATGATAAATAATGAGATCGGTTATCCAATAAAATATAAATAATTTAAGATTATAAACCAAATATGCAGTTTAATGTCATTCATTAAATTTTTTTATGATGGAAAAAAAGACTTTTTTTTGTGGCAAAATGAGGACTCTTTATAAGATTCAGTCAAAAAAAATACATTTTCTTGATTTTCTATCTCAATTTAACAATAAGAATAAGGTTAGTTCATGAATCAGTCTGAAATCAATGCACAATGGCAACCCAATGCGCGGCCATTAAATAGTAAGGATTTAAAAACATTATTTTTATCGTCTTTAGGCGGTACACTCGAGTTTTATGATTTTGTTATTTACGCACTTTATATTGATACCATCGTTAAACCACTATTTTTACCTCATACATTATCGCCTTTAACGTTAGATTTGTTTGCTTGGGGTATTTTTGCTGCTGGTTATTTAGTTCGTCCTGTGGGTGGTATTATTATGGCGCATTTTGGCGATAAGGTGGGACGTAAAAAGATGTTCACCCTTAGTGTCGCAATGATGGCGCTACCGACGTTTATCATCGGGGTTTTACCGACTTATGAAATGATCGGTATTTTTGCACCACTATTGCTTTTGATCATGAGAATGTTGCAAGGTGCCGCCATCGGTGGCGAAATGCCCGGAGCTTGGGTATTCATTGCCGAGCATGTACCAAAGCAACGTTATGGACTGGGTGTAGGTACATTAACATCAGGAATTACTGGCGGTATTTTACTTGGTTTTATTGTCACAATTATTATTGATTTGTGTTTTACTAAACAAAATATTTTAGATTATGCATGGCGTATTCCGTTTATTATTGGTGGTGTTTTTGGTGTGATTTCCGTTTATTTGCGCCGCTTTTTGTCTGAAACCCCCATTTTCAAGGAATTAGCCGCACGCAAGGCGATTGAAAAAAACATCCCTGTTGTTACTGTACTACAAAAACACAAAACGGCTTGCCTGATTGTTGCATTGTTAACATGGTCATTGTCCACGGCAATTATGGTGGGGATTTTAATTACGCCGGGACGTATAGTTGGCAATATGTATCATTTTGCTAACCTTGATTGGCGGATCGGTGGCTGTATTGCCGCTTTAACCTTGACATTAGGTTGTATCGTTTTTGGTTGGTTAGATGATAAGCTCGGTTCAACAAAAACTGTAATCATTTGTTGGGGTGGACTTGCTATTTCTAGTTTGTGTTTTTATAGTTCTTTATCGCCTGATATGTCAATCGCCAAACTTTATGTAATTTGGGCAGTGTTTGGGCTTTTTATCGGATCTGTCGCTATGACACCAATTATTGGAACAAGAACGTTTCCCCCTGCAATCCGTTATTCTGGTTTGTCGTTTTCTTATAATTTAGCTTATGCGTTATTTAGTGCTATTACACCAACATTAACACTTTATCTATTAAGTCCTGAACATTTATTAGGAGAGTATAGTTATTTGGGAGCAGGCATTTATATTTCTTTTGTGGCATTAATTGCAGTAGCTGTCGGTTTTTATCCATTAGCCAAAAATGGTTGGCGTGATCAATCGACCAATTAGTTAATAAAAAATAAAAAAAGCAGGACAATTGCCTGCTTTTTTATTTTTACAATCATAATTAAATTAGCGCATAGTCACAAATTCTTCAGCTGCAGTTGGATGAATAGCAACGGTATTATCAAAGTCTTTTTTCGTTGCACCCATTTTTAGTGCTACCGCAAAGCCTTGTAACATTTCGTCCATGCCATAACCAATACCATGAATGCCAACAATTTTTTCATTATCCCCGACACAGACTAATTTCATTCTACATGGTTGACGGTGCGTTGTTACTGCGGTGTACATAGCAGTAAAAGTGGAGGTATAAACTTTGACATTTTGTTTACCAAATTGCTGTACAGCTTCTGGTTCAGTTAAGCCCACAGTTCCAATAGCTGGGTGAGTAAATACCACTGTTGGAATATTATTATAGTCTAAATGTTCATCAGGTTTATTGTTAAAAAGTCTTTCTGATAAGCGGCGACCAGCTGCAACAGCAACAGGTGTTAGTGCTAGAGCCCCTGTGTCATCACCAACAGAATAAATACCTGACACATTGGTGTTTTGGTATTTATCTACGATAACAAAGCCTTTATTATCAACATGAATACCTGCTGCATTTAAGTTCATATCCTCTGTTGCTGGCTGACGACCTATCGCCCAAATAAGGCAATCTACAGTGTAAGTTTCGCCATTTTCTAGCGTTAGAGTTAATGATTCATCACTATTTTTAGTAACAGATTTTGGAATGGCAAAAGTGTGAAGTTGTTGCCCTTCTGTTTTAATGACTTCCATTAAGGTTTCAATAATTAATGGATCAAAAGTGCGCAATGGTGTGGCATGGCGAATAAATTGGTGCGTTTGCGCGCCAAGTGCATGCAGTACGCTGGCAATTTCACAAGCAATATAGCCAGCCCCAACAACAGCAACCCGTTTAGGTAATGCGTTTAGCGCAAAAAAACCATCCGATGTAATACCATATTCCGCGCCAGGGATATTAGGAATGGTTGGTTTTCCACCAACAGCGATCAATATGTGATCGGCACTATACTGCTGACCATTGACTTCAACAGTATGAGCATCAACAAATTTAGCATAACCTTGAATCACATCAACGTTATTATTCGTCAGCACACGATCATAAGATTGGTGAATTCGATCAATATAAGCGCTTCGACTGGCAATTAATTTATCCCAGCTAAATTGATTAATAGTCGTATCAAAACCATAATCAGGTCCATAATGATTAATAGCTTCAGCTATTTGCGCCCCATACCACATCACTTTTTTTGGAACACAGCCAACGTTAACACATGTGCCACCTAATAATTTTGCTTCAATAATCGCACACTTTTTGCCATAAGACGCAGCTCGGTTAACTGATGCTATCCCCCCACTACCACCACCAATGGCGATATAATCATAATGTTTGGTCATTAAATATCCTCTGTACTGATTTTTCTATATTGTGTAATAGCTTTGCATAAAGTGAATAATAAAAAAAGTGTTAATTTTTAAATTTAATGATAGTTATTAACGATTGATTATACAATAACTGATATCGCTTCTTTTATTAAAGATGTGATTAACGTTGTGCGTGTTTTTTGATGACTTTCTAATTTGCTTTAAAGTGCTATTAAAATAAGAAGATAAACAACTGAGTTTTGCGGTTTTAAAACAGATCGGTTACTTGTTATCGGTTACTTATTGAAGTAACCGATTTGCTTGATAGTCGTATTTAGCGATTTTTGATTGCATTAATAATATTGGTCGTTGAGCAACCATCTTCAAAATTAAGCACTTTAACGCTTCCGCCAGCCGCAATAACTTCTTTACCCCCAGCAATATCTTCGGGTTTATAGTCGCCACCTTTGACTAAGACATCAGGTAAGATATTAGCAATAAGTCGTTGTGGGGTTTCTTCTTCAAATGGAACAACCCAATCAACCGAATCAAGTGCACCTAGTACAATCATTCGTTGCATGAGTGGGTTAATTGGTCTTGATTCGCCTTTTAGTTTTTTAACCGAGGCATCGCTATTTACTGCAACAATTAGTCGATCACCAAGTTTTCGAGCATTTGCTAAATAAGAGACATGCCCAGCATGTAAAATATCAAAACAACCATTAGTCATGACAATTTTTTCGCCACGCATTCGTGCTTTTTTGACTTCTTCTTTTAGCTCGTCTTCGCTCATAACGCCAAAACCATCATCAGCTCGAGCGCGGATGGCGTTTTCTAGTTCGACTTGTGAAACGGTCGATGTACCAAGTTTGCCCACAACCACACCCGCTGCGGCATTGGCTAAAAAGCAGCTTTCTTCTAAAGACTGCCCAGCAGCTAAGGCTGCGGCTAATGTCGCAATGACGGTATCGCCTGCACCAGTGACATCAAAGACTTCTTTGGCTTGAGTTGGCAGGTGGTAAATCGGTTTGTTTAATTGGAGTAGTGTCATGCCCTTTTCACTACGCGTGACAAGCAAGGCTTTGAGATCATACTTTTTGATAAGTTGATAACCTTTTTCGATAATCTCTTCTTCATTTTGGCAATGCCCAACTACCGCTTCAAATTCAGTCATGTTTGGTGTTAATAATGTTGCACCACGGTAACGCTCAAAATCGGTACCTTTTGGGTCAACTAAAATTGGCACATTGGCTTGATTTGCCAGCTTAATCATTGCTTGAACTGCTGATAATGCACCTTTGGCATAATCCGACAGAACTAATACTTTATTGGTCTTCAAGGCTGTTTGAATACGTTCAAGAATAGGCGCAGGCTCGACATTGCCAAAACCTTCTTCAAAATCAATTCGGATCAGTTGTTGATTGCGTGATAAGACCCGCAGTTTGGTAATGGTTGGGTGAGTTGAAACAGAAACAAAATCACATTGTACTTTGTGTTTACTTAACTGTTCATCAAGAATTTTAGCTGGTTCATCAATCCCAGTTAATCCAATCAATCGTGCGTTACCACAAAGTGAAGTAATATTCATTGCAACATTGGCTGCACCACCGGGTCTTTCTTCTAGAGAGTCTATTTTAACTACAGGTACTGGGGCTTCGGGTGATATGCGGTTAGTTCCCCCATACCAATAGCGATCTAACATAATATCGCCGACAACTAATACATTGGCACAATTAAAATCTGGTAATGATGTTTTCATTATCAATACTTATCCTTTACTTATCATTTTAATCACTATTCCCTTATTTATTGTTCATTGTTTGAGTCATGATAATACTCATCATCATTGTCCTTTTTGCGTGGTTGATAGAACCTTGCAAAAAAAGTACCAATTTCAAACAGTAAACAGATAGGTACAGCTAATAATATTTGTGAAAATACATCGGGTGGTGTAACAAACATGGCAATAGCAAATACACCAACAATAATATATGGGCGTTTTTTACGTAAACTTTTAGGTGTAGTGATACCTGTCCAGCAGATTAAAATAATCGCAACAGGTACTTCAAAAGCAAAACCAAATACCACAAAAAGAGTCATAACAAAATCAAGGTATTTGGTAATGTCGGTGTTGATTGCTACGTCAATCGGTGCGGTATGAATAAAAAAGTAAAATGCTAGTGGAAACACCACAAAGTAAGCAAACGCTATACCCATATAAAAAAGGATCGTGCTTGATACAATTAAAGGCATAACCAAGCGTCTTTCGTGTTGGTAAAGTGCTGGTGCAATAAAGCCCCAAATTTGGTATAACACATACGGTATAGAGATGAATATTGCCACCACTGCAGTCAGTTTAATCGGTGTAAAAAATGGCGCAGCAATATCGGTTGCGATCATACTACTACCTTGAGGTAACTGGCTAATGAGCGGATTTGCCACAATATGATAAATATCATTAGAAAAATAGAGCAAACAGGCTAAGACCAGCAAAATACAGATGATTGAGCGTAGAAGCCGTGTTCTAAGTTCAACAAGATGCCCAATTAATGGTTGAGTAGCGTCGTCTGTCATGATTTTTTATCTGAATGTGTTTGTGAATCAACTTGTGTTTGTGGTTCGATTTGCGTTGCCGAGCTGATTTCATTTTTTAATGATTCTGTTACACGTTTCAAGTCATCAATAGATTCTTGAATTTCTGGCGTAAGCGTAGTTAACCCACTTTGTTCAGCTTTTTTTAGGCTATCTTGTAATTCTTGTAATTTTAGTTCTTTATTTAATTCTAACTGTACCGTGGCTGACATTCGGCGTAATACTTTTATCCACCCTGCCACTGTTTTTATTGCAATAGGCAATCGTTCTGGCCCTAATACCACCAGACCAATAATTAATACTAATAATAATTGCCCAAAGCTGATATCAAACACGGGTTACTCTTCTTTGTTATTATTGGTATTAGTATCAGATGATTCGGTATTTTCGATTTTTTGTGAATTACCACTATCTTTTTTACCGTCATCATCACTCATCGCTTTTTTAAAACCTTTAATTGACTCACCAAGATCTGAGCCTAATGAACGTAATTTTTTTGTTCCGAATAATAATACGACTACAGCTATTAATATGAGTAGTTGTGGTAAGCTTGGCATCATGATGATTGTCTCCAATGGTGGTATTAAACCAAATTATACACGTAAATTATAATATTCCAAATATGTCCAACTTAATGTGTATTGTTAGTGTCCCGTTTTAATTGGCTATCAGTATAGTAATACATAAAACACAAACTAATCCAAGTATTCCATATAAGTTTCGTTCACGTTTTTTGCTTCGCTGTAATTGTTGTTCAATTTGCTTTAGCTGTACATTCATCTGTTTGGTGATGCGTTCGTAATTGTTTAATTTATCTGGTAATTGAGGCAATATATTGCGCCATTTAGGTAGTGCTCCCCAAGCTTGTTGTAGTATCTTTTTTGCGCTGTATTTATCTTGATACCACTCTTCTAAAAATGGTTTTGCCGTTTGCCATAAATCAAGTTCAGGATAAAGCTGACGACCAAGTCCTTCAATATAAAAGAGCGTTTTTTCAAGAAGGGTAAGTTGGGGTTGAATATCCATTTCAAATTGCCCTGCTACTTGAAATAATTGCAGTAAAATTTGTGAAAATGAGATTTCAGCCAGTGGTTTGGCAAATATAGGTTCACAAACATTGCGCATTGCTATTTCGAGAGCAATGACATCAGTATTTGCAGGAACCCAACCTGATGCAATATAAGTTTCAGCTATTTTTTGATAATCTCGATTAAAAAATGCTAAGAAATTTTCAGCAAGGTAGTGCTGGTCGTCATTGCTCAATATACCAACAATGGCACAATCAATGCCAATATAGCGTGGATTTTGTGGATCGGTAATATCAACAAAAATATTACCAGGATGCATATCAGCGTGGAAAAAGTTATCACGAAAAACTTGAGTAAAAAAGGCTTGAACACCTCGTTCAGCAAGTAATTTCATATTAACATTATGTTGTTTAAGTAAGTCAATATCGGCAATTGGCACACCTTTAATACGTTCTTCAACTATAATAGTTTTTCGACATAAATCTTGGTATACATAAGGAATATATAAAACATCGCTATTGATAAAATTGTTACGTAATCTGGCTGTGTTATATGCTTCTTTGCGTAGATCTAACTCTTTTAATAGCGTTATTTCATAATCACGCACGATTTCAACCGCGCGTAATCTTTCGCCTGATTTTATTCGTTTTGTAAATTGGTTGGCAACCCAATACATTAAACCAATATCGGCTTGGATAACAGATAAAATATTAGGCCGCAAAACTTTGATAACAACCTCGGTCTGACTAGACTTTAATATCGCAGTGTGAACTTGTGCAATTGATGCTGATGCGAGTGGTTTCTCGTCAAAATCACTGAAATAATAATCAATTGGTTTTTCTAATGCTTGTTCAATCAGGTGTTTGGCAATTTTTCCATCAAAAGGATCAACTTGATCTTGTAATTTAGCTAAAGCATTTGCTATGTCTTTCGGTAAAACATCGCGCCGAGTTGAGATCATTTGCCCAAATTTGATCCAAACTGGTCCTAACTCTTGCAATGCTTGCCGTAAACGCTCACCAATTTCTTGATGTTTTGCTTTAGGTCTAATCCAAAAAAGACAGAATAACAAAGTGCGGAGCCATTTTGATGAACGGTGTTTAGGTAACAGTTCATTTAATTGATAAGCTCGAAATACGGTTAATATTTTATAAATTCGAAAGAATGTCATTATGTTTCATCGCATCAAAATTTAAAGCCAGTATGTAATGCTACAATGCCACCAGTCATATTGTGATATTTCACATCAACAAATCCAGCATCTTCCATCATTTTTTTCAATGTATTTTGATCTGGATGCATACGAATCGATTCGGCTAAATAGCGATAACTTTCAGAATCATTTGCTACAATTTTACCCATTAGCGGTAACATGGTAAATGAATAAAGATCATAGGCTTTATTTAAAATTTGATATTGTGGTTTAGAAAATTCAAGAATTAATAAACGCCCACCCGGCTTCAATACACGCCACATAGAGCGTAAGGCTTTTTCTTTATCGGTCACATTGCGTAAACCAAATGAAATAGTGATACAATCAAAATAGTTATCAGCAAAAGGAAGTTCTTCAGCATTTGCTTGTACATATTCAATATTTTTAATTAAGCCTTTGTCGCGTAATTTATCTCGCCCAACTTTTAACATTGATTCGTTAATATCGGCTAAAATAACTAATCCATCATCGCCAACAAGTTGTGAAAATTTTGCAGTTAAATCACCTGTGCCACCAGCAAGGTCTAAAACTTTTTGACCTTTGCGCACACTACTATATTCAATGGTGATTTTTTTCCAAATTCGATGGATACCAAATGACATGAGATCATTCATGACATCATATTTATCAGCAACTGAGTGAAATACTTCAGCCACACGTTTTACTTTTTCTTGTTTGGGTACCTGTGTGTAACCAAAATCAATGTTTTCTTGGTCTGTGTTGTCTGGTTTATCAGAAGATTGAGACATAAAATTTACCTAGCACAAATATTTAGCTTATTTTAACACAAGCCATAATAAATGTGATGAACTAAATCAATAATGCTTCAACCTTCTTTGAAATTGTTTCAAAATATTCCAGTTGGGAGCATTGCTGTTTTAAGTCTTTTTCGTGAATAACCAAATCAAAATGATAACTGTCTTTAAGAGCTTTTAAAACTTCATTTTCTTTTTCGAAGATTTGGTTGTAATACTGCGCTAATGTGTCAAAATCAATCGAGGTAAAAACAAGTTTATTCGCAGTTTCAACTGCTTTTGATAGTCGTTCAACATGTAGCATTGCAATTTTAATATAATCGGATTCACTCAAATAACGCTTGTTATGGAAAACTGAGATTTCTCGCTCAATATAATTAATATAACCATTTGACACATAATTAGTATTATAAATATTAGCAAGTTGAATAGGTAAGTCACAAAATCTATTTTGACCAATAATAGCCACTTTTTTAACAAAAAAAGGCTTTGCCGATTGCGCAATAAACGACCAGTTTTTATAGGGATTTTCACGGATTTGTGTGGCACTGATATTCATAAAGTGCCGATCAGCATCAACAATAGAAACTGAACAACCAAAATAGTGTTCATGATTTTTGACATCTTGAGGTTCACTAGTAAAAATAACATCGGGAGTTATTTTATGCTCAGCAAGGATGTGCTTAACACGATCACTCCAATCTTGCCATCCATTAGGGTAAAACTCAATGCCAGTTTCATCAAGAACATGAATATGAATATTGTGGCGATCTTTAAATGTTTCTTTTAACCACGAAAAGCGATCACTAACTTGAGGTTGTTTAGAAAGTCGGCTTTTATTAAATAGTTGTATATCTCGTGATGCTTCACAACCAAGTAAAATATGCAACTCATCAACTTGGCTTGCAGCTTTTTCAATTAAATAAATATGACCACAATGTAAAGGATAAAACTTACCAAAAATTAAACCAACTTTATATTTAGACAACATAACTGCTACCGACATATTTAAATACTTGCTTACACACTCTACAGAAAAAAAATCCTATTTCTAATCAAATGATGCTATTGATATTAATCATCGATGAAAAATAACGTTATTATCTTTCTCATTAGTTAATCTAATGAGAAAGATAAAATGTACGAATATTTACTTTTGCAAATTTGATAATAAAATACCCGTTGCTACTGAAATATTAAGTGCCGGCATATTTTCATTACCTTGTAAATGCAAGATGACATCAGCATGATTAACCAACTTCATATTGATTTGCTGAAAAATAACCAAAGCTACTTTTTGGTTAAATCGGGTTTTATGCAATTCGGTAGATGCAATGGATTTTATCTGACAAGGCAATAGCGCAACAACTTGGTAACCATGTTGTTTAAGCATATCAATTGAGGCAATAAAATCGTCACTTTTAATTGCTGCAACGGCTTCTATTCCACCTTCGGCTACTCGCATAGCTGAGCCACTATCAAGTAAATTGGTTTGGCGTAACATAACACCATTAACACCATAAAAAGCTGCACTTCGCATTAATCCACCTAGATTATGAGGATTGTTGACATCGTCAATCGCTAAAATACAATCATGATCTTTATCACGATTGCTTTCTAAATAATCCAATAATGTAAGTGGCGCGCGCTTTTTAACAATTAAACAGACACCACCATGGTGCGGCGTTTCGGTTATTTTATTCAATTGTTCATTTGTAACAACGTCATAGCCTAAACGTTGCTGAACTAACCAGTTGATTAATTCCTTAAACTGATAAGTCATTTCTTGAACAATAAATAATTTAATAATGGCTGTGCGTCGATGTTTGAAAACCGCTTTACAGCTATTTTCACTATAGACTAATGTCTCTTCTTTGCGTTGACGATAGCCATCATAACCAAATGTGGGGGTTTGGTCATTTGCACGCACTTTTTTCTGCCATGGTGAACCATTGTCAATAGCTGGTTGAGATTGATTAAGTTCAACTGTAAAACGTTTTTTGACAAACTTTGTTTCGTCATTCTTAGGTTTAAACGTTTCAATACGGTCATTACGATCACGTTTAGACTTAAACTGAGATGAATTATCCTTACGCTTACCTTTCCACGCTATGGGCTTTTCTTGAGCTGAGCGAGAATGCTTTTTAGGTTCACTATTTTTAGCATAAAAAATAGTTGGTTTGCTTTTTTCGGTATTGTCGTTCATATCAATCTCACTATTAATCGATTATCGCGTACGAATAGTTGGGGCGATTTTATCTAATACACCATTAACAAATTTATGGCTGTCAGCTGCACCAAACGTTTTTGTGAGATCGATAGCTTCGTTAATCACAACTTTATAAGGTACATCTTGACGTTTCATTAATTCGTACAGCGCAATTCTAAGTATCGCTAATTCAATTTGACCTAATTCGTCAACAGTACGTTCTGTAAGGTATGGTGTCATTTTGACATCTAATTCGGCGGTATTTTTTGCCACACCGTTTAATAATTCACGAAAGTACTTGGCATCAACGCCTTTCATATCTTGTTCTGCAATAAAGCTGGACTCAACATCAGCAAGATCGTTTTTAGAAACTTGCCAAGAGTAAATTGCTTGTACCGCACACTCTCTTGCTCGACGACGAGGATTAATTAATGCCACTAAATTACTCCTTAATTGCTTTAATAATATTTAGCATTTCCAGTGCAGTTAATGCCGCTTCCGCACCTTTATTACCCGCTTTAGTGCCTGCACGTTCAATGGCCTGTTCGATACTTTCAGTAGTTAAAATACCAAATCCAACAGGAATTGTGTTATCTAAGCTTGCACTTAATAAACCTGAACTTGATTCACCAGCAACAAAATCAAAATGTGCAGTGCTTCCACGAATAACCGTACCTAATGCCACAATTGCATCATGTTTTTTTGACTGTGCAGCTACTTTTGCGGCAAGTGGAATTTCATAAGCACCAGGAACCCAGATAACCGTAATATTTTTATCATCGACCTGCCCAATACGTGTTAATGCATCAATTGCACCACTGACTAGGCTATCATTAATAAAATGATTAAAACGTGCCACCACAATTGCAATTTTAGCTTTCGGCGCAGCTACTTTACCTTCAATTGTTTGCATATCAATTCCTTATTGATTCTATTTTAAATGCTATTTCACTTTTTTTTATAAGTGAAAAATACTCATTAAATTGTATCACGAATTAAAGACTTATCCTATTGGCAAATAGCGTTACGACCAAGTTATATACAAGATATTATTTAAAAAAAATGCAAAGAATTTCACTATTGTAAAAACAACGCTTGTTAACATTAAAATTAATTTAAATTTTGTTGTCATTTTGTTTTTTATTAATAGTAACAATTTTAGTTTATTTTTATTTCGATATTCTTTTTTATACTTAAACACATGCTTTTTTGAAAATATTGTTCAAAATTGGGAATTTTATTTTATTACTTGCAAGCTATTTGGAACGAATTAAAATGGTATATAAATTTATTGAGGAGAATAGTAGTGTACATTAACAATATTCGTAATGAGTTAAACCAAGCTATTGATGTGTTAACTCAATTTGTTTCGGATGATAAAAACCTTGAACAGATTCAACAAGCAGCAATTTTAATTGCAGATTCATTTAAACAAGGCGGCAAAGTTCTTTCATGTGGCAATGGTGGTTCTCATTGTGATGCAATGCATTTTGCTGAAGAATTAACAGGGCGTTATCGTGATAACCGTCCAGCTTACCCAGCGATAGCAATATCTGATGTAAGTCATATTTCTTGTGTTGGTAATGATTATGGGTTTGATAATATTTTTTCTCGTTATGTTGAGGGAGTTGGGCAAAAAGGCGATGTGCTTTTGGGTATTTCAACTTCTGGTAATTCAACCAATGTTCTTAAAGCAATTGAAATAGCAAAACAAAAAGGAATGAAAATCATTACATTAACAGGTAAAGATGGTGGTAAGATGAATGGGCTTGCCGATGTTGATATTCGTGTTCCACACTTTGGTTATGCTGATCGTGTGCAAGAGATTCACATCAAAGTTATTCATATTCTTATTATGCTTATTGAAAAAGAGATGGCTAAATAATATGTGCGAATTATTGGGTATGAGCGCCAATGTGCCAACCGATATTTGTTTTAGTTTTACAAGCCTAATAAAACGTGGTGGGGACAAAGGTCCTCACAAAGATGGCTGGGGAATTACTTTTTATGAAGGTAAAGGCTGCCGAACATTTAAAGATCCAGAGCCTTGTTGCCATTCGATAATTGCGAAAATGGTTAAAGATTACCCAATAAAATCTAAAGCGGTGATTGCTCATATTCGACAAGCAAACCGTGGCGGTGTTGCACTTGAAAATACCCATCCATTCACCCGCGAGCTTTGGGGAAGAAACTGGACTTTTGCGCACAATGGACAACTAACCAATTACCAAGATTTAGATACAGGTCTATTTCGACCAGTTGGAGAAACCGATAGCGAATATGCTTTTTGTTATTTAATTAATCAATTACAACAAAAATATTCGCAAAAACCTAGCGATGATCTTGAGTTGTTTAATTTTATCAAACAATGCGCTAATCAACTAAGTCAACTAGGTATTTTTAATATGCTACTGTCCGATGGGCAATATGTTTTTGCCTACTGCACAACAAATTTACACTGGATCACCCGTAAAGCACCATTTGGTAAAGCAAAATTACTGGATGAAGATGTTGAAATTGATTTTCAACAACATACTACTCCTAATGATATCGTGACTATTATTTCTACGCTACCATTAACATCCAATGAAACATGGCATAAACTCAATACTAGTGAAGCGATTCTATTTAAAGATGGTGAAATTAGCCAATCTTTTTCATTTTAGAGTATCGTATTGGAGGCTCATTTTTAAATTGATATTGCAAATAACTTAATGTTAATAATCCAATTATAGTCAGTACTATCCAAGGAATATGTGGAAACCCTATTTTTATTGCTACATCATATAACCAGCCCGCACCTGTATAACCAATAAATCCACCTAAGGCGAGCCCTAAACGGCTAAACCCCATATAGCTACCTTTTGCTTTTGGGTTACTGAGCATTGTTGATAAGGTTTCTCGTGCTGGTTCAGCTATAATAGCGCCAAAATAAAAGAGTGCAATAAGCGATAATAATATTGATAATTGTGTGGTAAAACCAATAATAATAAAGGCCATTGACATCAAAAATAGACCAAATTTGAGACGCTGATCTAACCTGAAACGTTTTTCACTCCAACGAGCAAGAGGATAAAGAAGTAAAAGTGAAATCCCAGCTTGAATTGCATACATCCATTTTACATAACTAGGACTACCTGATACGCTTGTAATTGTTAAAGGCAACATTAACATAATTTGTACCCACAACACATAATACCCCGTTAACGTAAGAACATAACGTGTAAACTTCTTATCTTTTATAACCATTTTCATACCGCTAATAATAGGCGTTTTGCCAATAGCAATATGATAAGCAGGCAGAAAAAAGATATTAAAAATACCACATAAGAAAAAAATAAAAGCGCCACACCAACAGACTAAATGGAAGTCATAATCAATTAAAATACCACCAATAAGGGCACCAATAACAGCACCAGCGTTATCTTGTATCATCAATAACGATATAAATTTACCACGCTCGTGAGGGCGCGTAAATTTAATCGTCAACCCCATTCTAGGCGGATCAAACAGTAATCCTCCTAACGCTGAAAATAAACAAGAAAGTAATAATAACCAAGGATTGCTAGCAATTGCCATAAAAATAAAACCAACACAACGTAAAAACATACCAGCAACAATCATAGGTTTTGCACCAAAACGATCAGCAATAGCGCCACCAATAATACCAAAACCTTGTTGTACAAATTGCCTAAATCCTAAGGCAAAACCAACAAATAAAGCACTCCAACCCACTTGGCTAACAAAATGAGTGGATACAAGTGGGAAAACAACATAAAAACCTAAAATAATAAACAGATTATCAAGCAGCAATATTTGTCTGCCTGCTTTACGTATTTGGGATGGTATTGGCATTTATTTGACTCTTTCAGCTAAATATCTTTGATAATCAGGAATCTCAATATCAACTTCCTGCGTAAAAATAGAAGATTGAATTAATGCGTTAGCTGTAGCTTGATTAGTAGCAACAGGAATATTCCAAACCGTTGATAACCGTAAAAGTGCTTTAACATCGGGATCATGAGGCACCGCATTAAGTGGATCCCAAAAGAAGATTAAAATATCAATTTTACCTTCAGCAATTAAAGCACCTATTTGCTGATCGCCTCCCATAGGACCACTAAGCATTGGCGTGATATTTAGCCCTATTTCTTGCTTTATTAATGTTCCAGTGGTACCCGTGCCACATAAATTATGACGAGAAAGTTCCTCACGATTTTTTCTGCACCAATTAAGTAAAGAGTCTTTCAAATGATCGTGGGCAACTAAAGCAATATTCTTTTTAGCTGGCAATTTGCGTGTGGTATAAAGCATTATTATTATCCTGATTTATTATTATTTTTATAATTTTTTAACAGAGTATTAGTTAAAGTGCAAGAAATATTTAATTTGTAAAAGATAATAAAAAAGGCACCGAAGTGCCTTTGTAATATACCAAAATTTAATCAATTAAAATTGATAAATTAAACCAAGTGCCACTGTATCTTTGGTTGTGCCATTGATTTGTGATTTTGTAAATGAACCATCTTCATATAAGGCACGACGAGCACCAATGTCATTTTTATCTAACAAGTTGATTTTATAATCGATAATAGCTTGTAGATTTTTGTTAAAGTCATAGGTTAAACCAACATCAACATATTTAGCTAAATCATTACCTTTAAGTCCTGCATCACTTGAATAACTAGATGCATCCTTAACTTTATGTTGGATATAAGCAACTGATGGCGTTAAACGTCCTACTTCAAAGTCAATGCCATATTGTGCAACAAGTTCATAACCTTTGGTTTTTAAGTCATTAGCACGGTGAATAGATGATGCATTATCCCAACCATATTTTTGCTTGCCTTGAATATATAATGCCGCTAAATAAAGGTTGGCGTTATTATATTTTGCACCAGCAGACCATGCTTTAGCATCTTTATGACCACCAGTTTGTGCATAACCCGCACCAACTGATAACCCCGTATCAAGCACATCCCAATCAACAACTGAACCCCATGCTTCAGCACTATCATTTTTATCATCATCACGCGTATGGTTATTTAAATGACTAGTTGAGCTATTATCGCCATTATCCGCATATTGAACAGCAAAACGTAAGCCATTTGCTAAACCAAAGAAATCTGAATTACGATAAGTAGCAACGGCTTTTGTTCGAGCGGTTAACGCATAAAGATCATTATTTGAAGCATCACCACCAAATTCAGGTAAAACATCAGTATAAGACGTTAATGTTTTTAACACACCATCATTGCGGCCATAGTCGAATGAACCAAAATCACCAAGGTTCAAACCCGCAAATGCATAACGCACTTCATTATCGGAATTAGTACCTGTTTTAGCTTCGTATTCCCAACGACCGTAACCCGTTATGCCGTCAGTTACTTGAGTTTGACCTGACATACCTAAACGTGCTGTAGTGTTATCACCTTCACCAGTTTGATTATTACGATCAGTGATATAATTTAATGCATAAACTCGACCATAAAAGTCGACTTTATTACCATCTTTATTCCACACTTCGATAGAAGCGTTTGCAGCACCTGCAACTAAAAGCGCAGGAATAGCGATTGCTAATAGATTACGTTTCATTTTTACCCTCATAGGTATTTTATGTTATTAAAGATGCAAATTACTTTGCACTGATTTAATAAATAATTGCTAATCAATAACAATTATATTATTACTGTGATAGCCAATTTACCTTATAAAAATTGACTTTATTATATATATTTTATATTTAACAATGGAATTTAGATTAATTCTGCGAATTTACAAATATTTTAATACTTAATATGATTTTATTTAAGAACAAAAAGTGCTTTTGAGAGTAGAAAAAGTTTAGAAATGAAAAAAGGCACCTAAGTGCCTTTTTATATCGATATCAAACAATATTAGAATTGGTAAATTAAACCAACACCTAACACGTCTTTAGTACCTGGTTTGAATTGGTGACGACCACTGCTTTCGCGAACAGTATTTGCTTCCGCACCAATGTCATATTTCTTAAGTAGATTGAATTTATATTCTACAATAGCACTAAAGTTTTTGTTTAGATCATATGTTGCACCAAGTGAAACATATTTAGCTAAATTGCGACCTTCTTTATGATCGTCATCATAATAACCAACATCGCTATTACTAACTTTATGTTGAACATAAGCCAAAGAAGGAGTTAAACGTCCAACTTCTAAATCAATACCATATTGAGCAACTAACTCAACACCTTTGATTTTTGGATCTTTATATCTTTCACCATCAATACGATCGTTCCATGTATTGAATTTAGACTGGAAATAGTTAGCAGCTAAATATAAATTGTAGTTATTATATTTGATACCAGTAGTCCATGTTCTAACTCTTTTAACTTCTTCAGCTTCGTATTTAGATTTACCAGCTGTTTGAGCATAACCAGCACCTAAAGTCAAACCTGAATCAAAAATTTGCCACTGAACATTTGCACCATAGGCTTCACGACTATCACCACTAAATCCATCGAAATCACCGTCTTCATCTAATTTAGTTATAGCACGTTTACCATCAAAAGTATCTGAATTATCACCATTATCAGCATATTGTAATGCAAAGCTTAAATCGTCAGTTAAACCGAAGAAGTTGTTGTTACGATAAGTTGCAACAGCTTTAGTACGAGCTGAAAGAACGTTCCAATCGTTATTTGATGCATCGCCACCAAATTGTGGTAATACGTCAGTATAAGCAGTAATTGCTTTTAATACGCCGTCGTTACGACCGTAATCGAATGAACCTGCGTCACCAAAGTTTAAACCTGCAAATGCATAACGTACTTCGTTGCTAGAATTTTTACCAGCATCAGCTTGATATTCCCAACGACCGTAACCAGTTACACTGTCAGTGATTTGAGTTTGGCCTGACATACCTAAACGAGCTGAAGTATCATCACCCTCACCTTTTTGACCACGGTCAGTGATGTTGTTAGCTGCTTTTACACGACCGTAGAAGTCAACTTTATTGCCATCTTTATTCCAAACTTCGATAGATGCATTTGCACCAGCCGCTACTAAAAGAGCAGGGATAGCGATTGCTAATAAATTACGTTTCATTTTTTACCCTCATGGTTATTTTTTTAAAAAGACACATCCCATAAGTTTAGTGTCAATTTTGTTTAAAAATTCTTCACACAAAAGATAATTGTATTTCGATTATCTTTATTTACTTTTTACAGTATCGTAAATTATGTATAAATTTTTTTTAAAATCAAGCGAACTTTTTACAAAATAAGCTGTCTAAGCCTAAAATTAAGTCTGTTTGGTTATTTTTTAAACTACTTTAAGTTAGGTTTAGTAAAAAATTCCCAATCTTATATCAGATTGGGAAATAAAACTAGACTAAAAATTAGCATTACGCGGCGTTCTTGGAAATGGAATCACATCGCGTACATTCTGAACACCAGTGACATACACAATAAGGCGCTCAAACCCAAGACCAAAGCCTGAATGTGGCACAGTGCCATAACGACGTAAATCACGATACCACCAGTAATCTTCTTTTTTGAGCCCTAATTCATCCATGCGTTTATCTAACATATCTAGACGCTCTTCACGTTGTGAGCCACCAATGATTTCACCAATTCCTGGGGCTAATACATCCATTGCTGCTACCGTTTTACCGTCATCATTCATTCGCATATAAAACGCTTTAATGTCTTTAGGGTAGTTTTTAACAACTACTGGTGCTTTAAAATGTTGTTCAGCTAAATAACGTTCGTGTTCTGATGCTAAATCAATTCCCCAACTGACTGGGTTTTCAAACTTAGCATCACAGTTTTGTAATATTGTGATAGCGTCAGTGTAATCCACTTGCGCAAAATCAGCTTTAATAAAGTTTTCAAGCCGATTAATGGCTTCTTTATCGACATGCTGAGCAAAAAATTGCATATCATCAGCTCGTTTTTCAAGTACCGCTTTAAACACATATTTAAGCATGTCTTCAGCCAGCTTTGCATTATCATTTAGATCAGCAAAAGCGACTTCAGGTTCCATCATCCAAAACTCAGCTAAATGTCGCGTAGTATTTGAATTTTCAGCTCGAAAGGTAGGACCAAAAGTATACACTTTAGAAAGTGCACAAGCATAAGTTTCAGCATTTAATTGCCCAGAAACAGTTAAAAACGCTTCTTTACCAAAAAAATCTTTATCAAAATCGACTTTACCATTATCTGATTTAGGAAGATTTAATAGATCAAGCGTTGAAACGCGAAACATTTCACCCGCTCCTTCAGTATCAGACGCGGTAATAATTGGGGTAGATAGCCAAAAAAAGCCTCGTTCATCAAAAAACTGATGAATTGCTTGCGCAAGCGTATGGCGCACACGCGTTATGGCACCAACAATATTGGTTCTTGCACGTAAGTGTGCTACTTCTCGAAGATATTCAATAGAGTGACGTTTTGCTGCCATTGGGTAGGTTTCTGGGTCATCAACAAACCCATATACTTCTACTTGCGTTGCTTGCAGCTCATATTGTTGACCTTGACCCGGTGATTCAACCACTTTACCGGTGACTTTAACCGAACAACCTGCCGTTAAACGTAAAACATCTTGCTCATAATTAGGAAGATCTTTTTCAATAACGGCTTGGATAGGATCAAAGCAAGAACCGTCATAAACAGCCAAAAATGAAATACCTGCTTTAGAATCACGTCGAGTTCTTACCCAACCTTGAACAGAAATTGTGCTACCAACAGCAATTTTGCCTTGTAACACATCAACAATAGATGCAACTGAGTTCATTTTAATTATCCATCTCTACATTAATTAATTTGTTTAAGTCATATTTAAGTAATATAAATATATTCTAAGGTTTATTCCGTAACTAAATGGAATTAGTCAATAAGAAAATCTTTATCACTGATTTTTTATTTTAATATTAATAATAGGCTAATGATTATCAATATTTAACACTAAAAGTTCGTTTTAATTCATCAATAAAAGCTAAATCTTGAGATATGGTTTTACCAGGACTGTCTGATAATTTAGCAACGGATTGATTATTACACTCTGTTAATTTGATGACAATATTCAATGCTTTGGTATTGGCCTCTTTAGAGGGAATATCGCAAGCTAAAAAACCACCTACACCAAAAGATAATTTTACCCGATGATTAAAATGCCGATAAATATTAAGTGCCTTATCAAAATTTAAACTGTCTGAAAATACTAATAATTTTGTTTTAGGATCGATACCTAACTGCTGATAATGGGCTATTGCCTTTTCACCCCATTGAATTGAATCACCTGAATCATGACGCAATCCTTGATAATGCGAAGCAAAATGAAGATCAAAATCCCGTAAAAATGCATCCATCGTAATACAATCAGTTAAAGCAACGCCCAAATCATCGTGATATTCATCTAACCAAACCTGCAATGCATTTTTTTGGCAATCCTCTAAATTCGGACTTAAACGCTGATGTGCTTGAAACCATTCATGCGCTTGTGTTCCAACCGGCGTAAGTCCTAAACGATAAGCAAGCAAATAATTACTCGTACTATGAAAATTAGTAAAATGATTTTTCAAATAACCAACAACTGCCTCTTGTACCGCAAACGAATAACGCCTACGTGTACCAAAGTCCATTAAATTAAAGTTCGACATATCCATATCGGCTGTCTGTTCATTAAATAACGTTAATTTATCTTTTAGTCGAGCAAGTGCCTCGGGAACGCCAATATTTGGCGATCGATCTTTATGCACAATTTCGCTAATTACGGCAAGTAATGGCACTTCCCATAAAATAACATCTAACCACTTACCTTCAATACGAATAACTAGCAAGCCTTCTTGATTTTCAATTGTCAGTAACTCACTATTAAAACGCCAATTTTTGAGCCAATTCAAATAATCAGGTTTAAAAAAAGGCATACGAGATAAATACTCAAACTCATCATCTAAAAGTGATAACGATTCCATTAATTTAACTTGATGAGTTATCTCATCAGCATATTTCCCCAATAAATCATCGCTACGACAACGGAACTCTGCTGTTACTGTTGCATTTGGATAGTGATGAAAAACAGCTTGTTGCATATGCAGTTTATAAGCATCTGTGTCTAATAGTGATGTAATTATCGCTGGTAACATGTGGCTTTATTGTTAATACTCTAATTAAAATGTCAAAGATTATAGCAGAATAATAATGAAGATATAGATTAATTATATAATAAGATTATTTTTAATCGGTTATACTATTAACCAGATAAAACTTGAACAAAGTATAAATAAAAGGCTCTATAATAATGAACACAACTACAACTCAATCTCAACCAAAGGCAAAATATCGTCTAGATTATCAAGCCCCCGATTTTACTATTACTGACATTGATCTTGATTTTGATTTAGCCCCTGAAATAACAACCGTTACAGCACGTAGTCATGTAATTCGAAAAAATAATAACGTTAATGATCTTATTTTAGATGGTGAAGATCTGAAATTGATTTCTGTTAATATCGATGAGCAACCGTGGCATGATTATCAAATCACAAAAACAGGATTGCTGATTCAAGGTGTTCCCGCAGAATTTACTTTAACAATTGTTAATGAAATCAAGCCCATTGATAATACCGCACTTGAAGGATTATATGTATCAGGCGAAGCGCTTTGTACACAATGTGAAGCCGAAGGATTTCGACATATCACTTATTACCTTGATAGACCCGATGTATTAGCTCGGTTTTCAACACGCATCACCGCCAATAAACAACACTACCCTTACCTACTTTCAAATGGAAATCGTGTAGCACAAGGCGATCTATCTGATGGACGACACTGGGTACAATGGCAAGATCCGTTTCCAAAACCCGCTTATTTGTTTGCACTAGTTGCTGGTGATTTTGATATTTTAAAAGATCAGTTTATTACACAATCAAAACGTAAAGTTGATTTAGAAATTTATGTTGATAAAGGTAATTTAGAACGCTCACATTGGGCAATGACCAGTTTAAAAAATGCCATGCGTTGGGACGAAACGCGTTTTGGACTTGAATACGACTTAGATATCTTTATGATTGTTGCGGTTGATTTTTTCAATATGGGCGCGATGGAAAACAAAGGTTTGAATATCTTTAATTCAAAATATGTACTTGCCAAACCACAAACCGCAACAGATGATGATTATCTTGGTATTGAAGGCGTGATTGGTCATGAATATTTCCATAACTGGACAGGCAATCGAGTCACTTGCCGAGACTGGTTTCAACTCAGTCTAAAAGAAGGCTTAACTGTATTCCGTGATCAAGAGTTTAGTGCCGACCTAGGTTCAAGGGCCGTTAAACGAATTGATGACGTAAAACTGATGCGAACCGTGCAATTTGCCGAAGATGCTAGCCCGATGTCTCACCCTATTCGCCCCGATCAAGTTATCGAAATGAACAATTTTTACACAGTTACAGTGTATGAAAAAGGTGCTGAAGTTATTCGCATGATGCATACATTATTAGGTGAAGACAAATTCCAAGCAGGCATGAAACTTTATTTTAAGCGCCATGATGGTAGCGCCGCAACTTGTGATGATTTTGTTTCTGCCATGCAAGATGCTTCTGGTATCGATTTAAGTCAATTTAAATTGTGGTATAGCCAATCAGGTACTCCTGAATTAACGGTAACTGATAGTTATGATGAAAAAACTCAACAATACACCTTAACAGTTGAGCAATGTACAAAGCCAACACAAGATCAGCAGCAAAAACAAGCCTTACATATTCCTCTTGATATTGAATTATACAAAAAAAATGGCGATATTATTGCATTGCAACATCAAGGTAAGCCTGTTCAGCATGTTTTAAATGTAACCAAGGAAAAACAGCAGTTTGTATTTGACAATGTCAGTGAAAAACCAATTATTTCATTATTACGTGATTTTTCAGCTCCTGTAAAATTACACTATGATTACCAAGATAATGACCTAATTTTTTTAATGCAACATGCCACTAATGCATTTAGTCGCTATGATGCAGCACAAATGTTACTGGCCAAATATGTCAGAATAAATGTCCACAATTACCAACAAAATAAAAAGCAAATATTGCCAGAAGTTGTCATTGACGCTTTTAGAGCTGTGTTACTTTCTGATTCAATCGATCCTGCATTAATTGCTCAAATATTAACGCTCCCATCTGAAAACGAATTAGCGAATTTATTTACTGTGGTTGATCCGATTGCTATTCATCAAGTACGTTTGTTTTTCTTAACACAATTTGCCAATCAACTTTATGATGAGTTATTAGCAGTTTACTACCACAATAAAACAACACAATATCATATTGAACATATTGAAATTGCCAAACGCTCACTTAAAAATTGTTGTTTATCTTTACTTGGATATGCTGATAATAAAACGCAAATTAATTCACTTGTTACTCAACAATATCACCAATCCAATAATATGACCGATTGTTTAGCTGCCTTGAGTATAGCTGTAAAAGCTGAACTTGATTGTCGAACTGAGTTATTGGTTAACTTTGATGACAAATGGCATCAAGATGGACTTGTTATGGACAAATGGTTAACACTAAACGCAACAAGCCCAGAAAAGAATGTTCTTGCTACCGTGAAAAAATTATTAACTCACCGCTCATTTACACTCAGTAACCCAAATCGGATTCGTGCATTAATTGGAGCTTTTGTAAATAATAATCCTGTGGCATTTCACGCTGAAGATGGCAGTGGTTATCAATTTTTAGTTGAGATTCTCATTGAGTTAAACCAAAAAAACCCTCAAGTTGCCGCAAGACTTATCGATCCATTGATTCGATTAAAACGTTATGACGAAAATCGCCAAAAACAAATGCGACAATCACTCGAAGCATTACTAAAAATCGAAAATCTTTCTAAAGATTTATATGAAAAAATCAATAAAGCGTTAGAGGCATAATCTAAAACCGATCATCCTGTTAATTACTAACAGGGTGATCTTTATCATAGAAAACAGTTGCCAAATTCAACCGGTATTTTTTTAAGCGCAGATACTACCAAACACTTTTTGACAACTATTTTGAAGGCTGATCATTATGGCAACAATAAAAGAAATAACCCCAACCAAACTAGCACAAAAATTAAACCAGTCCAATGATATTTTTTTACTTGATGTACGCGAAGCTAACGAAGTTGCAATTTGCAACATTCATGGATCAACACATATTCCAATGAATCTAATTCCCCTTTATTTAGACAAAATTCCGGATGAAGTCGATATTGTTATTTATTGCCATCATGGTATAAGAAGCCTTAATGTCGCCAATTATTTAGCTGAAAATGGCTTTGATAGCGATTATCTTTACAATCTTACAGGTGGTATTGATGCTTGGGCTTTAATGGTGGATCTACAAATGGCAAGGTATTAAAACACTTATTATCAATAATATTGTAAACAAGCTAACAAAAAAGACATAAACGCTTTCTACTTTTTTACTTTTTTGGTATAAAAAGTAATGAGCGTTTTATATTAACAATTAATATCATTACAATAAAACAATAACTTTAATACATTTCCTTTATTCTCAATTATCAAGTAAAATAGCGACAACTTTAGATCAGTAGTGTAGGGAATCACTTTGACAAACGCATTACAGCAAAATTTGGTTGAAATTCACGACATGTCTTTTTACCGTGGAACGCAGCCTATTTATAAAAATATGAGTTTGAACGTTCCTAAAGGCAAAGTCACCGCTATAATGGGGCCATCAGGAATTGGTAAAACAACGCTACTACGACTCATTGGTGGTCAATTAAAACCACAATCAGGTAAAATTCTATTTGATGGCGAAGATGTGCCAAGCATGTCGCGCTCAAGGTTATATGAAGTTCGTAAACGTATGAGCATGTTATTCCAATCGGGAGCTTTATTTACCGATCTAACTGTGTTTGATAATGTTGCTTACCCACTACGTGAGCACTTCAAATTACCTGAACCTATATTGCATAATTTGGTCTTAATGAAATTACAAGCTGTTGGTTTACGTGGTGCAGCTCAAATGATGCCATCGGAACTATCAGGCGGTATGGCAAGGCGAGCCGCTTTAGCTCGAGCTATTGCGCTTGATCCTGATCTAATTATGTTTGACGAACCTTTTGCAGGGCAAGACCCTATTTCAATGGGAGTTATTGTTAAGCTGATATCTGAAATTAACCAATCATTAGGGTTAACTTGCATTGTTGTCAGCCATGATGTAAACGAAGTGTTAAGTATTGCAGATTATGCCTATATTGTAGCTGAACAACATATTATTGCAGGTGGTACATCACAGCAATTACGTGACAATGATGATTTGCGAGTAAAACAGTTTCTTGACGGATTGGCAGATGGTCCTGTGCCTTTTCATTATCCTGCTGATGATTACAAACTAGACCTAAGCAGAGGTGTAAAATAATGTTGAATTTATTGGCAAAATTAGGACAATGGATTATTAATATCATTGCGATGATTGGCCGTTCTGGTGTGATGCTTTTTGGAGCATTAATTGGTAAACCACAATTTAATAAACAATTCCCATTACTCATTAAGCAATTTTATTTTGTTGGAGTACAATCACTCACTATCATTATTGTTTCTGGTCTTTTTATTGGCATGGTTTTGGCCTTGCAAGGTTACTTTATTCTAACCACCTTTGGTGCCGAAGCAAGTTTAGGGATGATGGTTGCCCTTGCGCTACTTCGTGAGTTAGGCCCTGTTGTTGCCGGCCTACTATTTGCTGGTCGTGCTGGTTCAGCCTTAACCGCTGAAATTGGTTTAATGAAAGCTACTGAACAACTATCAAGTTTAGAAATGATGGCAGTTGATCCGTTAAGACGCATCATTGCGCCACGCTTTTGGGCTGGATTTTTTTGCATGCCATTTCTAACAGCTATTTTTGTTGCGGTTGGCATTTTAGGCGGTATGTTGGTTGGGGTTGATTGGAAAGGTATTGATTCAGGATTCTTTTGGTCATCGATTCAAAGCAATGTCGATTGGTGGCATGACTTAGGAAACTGTTTTGTTAAAAGCTTTGCATTTGCCATTGCAAGCACTTGGATTGCACTGTTTAACGGTTATGATTGCGTACCAACATCAGAAGGAATTAGTCGAGCAACAACAAATACTGTTGTTTATTCATCATTAGTTATTTTGGGGTTAGATTTTATTTTAACCGCATTAATGTTTAGTCATTGAGGTCATAGACATGAATCGTAAAGTTGAAATTACCGTTGGATTATTTATGGTGCTGGTTATTTGCTCAGTGCTATTTTTGTGTTTTAGAGTTACTGATCCAACATCATTTGCTAGCCATAACACTTATCGTGTCTATGCTGTGTTTGAAAATATCGGAGGATTAAAAGCTCGCTCACCTATCAAAATTGGTGGGGTAGTCATTGGTCGCGTCAATAATATTTCGCTAAATTCGTCGAATGGTAATCAATACAAACCTTATGTAGCAATGGATATCGATACACAATATAACAAAATTCCAAGTTCAAGTTCACTTGCAATTAAGACATCTGGAATACTTGGAGAACAATTTATTGATATCAATATAGGCGTTGATAGAGAAACAGAATTTAATGTTGACGCAATAGGCGTTGACCCTGCTGTTGTAGCTAAAGCAGAAAAAAATAAAACTCCGCCATACTTACTCGAAGGTTTTGTTGTGCAAAACACCACACCAGCCATCATTTTAGAAGATCTTATAGGTAAATTCCTTTACAGCATAGGTGGCTCATCAGATAAAGACAAAGCTACCAAAGATAAAAAAGAAGATACAACTGAAAACTAAGGAGTTAACATGTTAAACAAATTTAAAACAACCATTCTTTTAGTATTAGCTTTATTGTTTAGTTCTACAGCCTTTGCTGAAAACGATCCCTATAAAGAAATGCAAGTTTCTGCTGATAAACTTTTTAGCACTATGAATTCACAATCTGCTGCACTAAAATCAAACCCTAATAAACTTAAAGAGATTGTAAGAAAAGATTTATTACCTTATGTGCAAGTAAAGTATGCTGGCGCATTAATTTTAGGTAATTACTATAAAAGCGCTACAGAAGCACAACGTACAGCTTACTTTACTGCTTTTGAAAACTACCTAGTACAAGCATTTGCTCAAGCGTTATCTATGTATAATGGTCAAACTTATCAAGTTGAATCTCCTAAAGATTTAACTGGAAAAACACTTATTTCTATTCGTGTTTTATTAAATCAACCGGATAAAAATCAACAACCATTGCGTATTGATTTCCAGTGGCGTAAAAATTCAGTGACTGGCGAATGGAAAGCGTATGATTTAATTGCCGAAGGCGTTAGCATGATAACAACCAAACAAAATGAATGGTCAACAATTTTACGTCAAGATGGTATTGATGCATTAACCAAACAATTAAATGAACTTTCAAATCGCAATATAGACCCAAACGCTAAACCTAAAGGCTAGTGATAATGTCGCGAATAAAAACAGAAAAACAACAAGAAGTATTGTCTTTACAGGGTGAACTTGATGTTCACTCTTTAAATGATTTATGGTCAACACAAAGCACCATTCTAAATGGTGTAAAATACATTGATGTAGCGCAACTGACTCGGGTTGATTCTTCAGGGCTCGCGACTTTAATTTATTTTTGCAATAAATATCATGTCAAGCTCAAAGGTATCAATCCTCAGTTACAAACATTAATTACCTTGTATGATCTACAACCCGTAATCAACATTTAAAATATGTCAGGTTTCCGTATGAAATATCATGCAAAAAACGCACCACAATACAGCGTTACCTAGAACATTTTAACAAAAATAGCCCTACATTTATATTAATGATGAGTATTACTAATGAATAAACAAGAAATTATAGACAAATTAAACAGCTCACTCGAACTTGATGATATTCATGTTTTAACTGACGATGGCAGTCACTTTCAAGTTATTGCAGTGGGAGAATTATTTGCTGATTTAACTCGAGTAAAAAAACAACAAGCAATCTATGCTCCTTTGGCTGAATTTATTAGCGATAACCGTATCCACGCACTTTCTATAAAAACATATACACCTACTGAATGGCAACGCGAACGTAAATTGATGGGATTATAAATATTCCCTAAAACAACATCCCTTGAATTAACAGCATTTGCCACCATATTATGTTTAATCAACAAACTCCATTTGTATAAAGGTATTGCAACATGACCAATCCATTATTAACAAAAGCCCCATTACCCCTTTTTTCACAAATTAAGCCCGAGCATGTTTTACCTGCTATACAAGAAACCTTAAAAAACTGCAAAAATACCATTGAAACAGTATTAAAGCAAAACAGCCAATATACTTGGGATAATTTAATTCAACCTATTGACGAAATGGACGAAAAGTTCAGTCGCGCTTGGTCACCTATTAGCCATCTTAATTCGGTTAAAAACAGCCCTGAATTACGAGAGGCTTATGAAGCTTGCTTACCACTACTATCTGAGTACAGCACATGGGTTGGACAGCATAAACCTTTATATCAAGCTTACAAACAAATCAAAGAAGGCCAACACTATGCTACTTTAAGCAAAGCGCAAAAAAAAGTTATTGACAATGCATTGCGTGATTTTGAATTATCGGGAATTGGATTGCCTGATGATAAACAAAAACGCTACGGTGAGATAGTTGCAAAACTATCAGAATTATCATCACAATATAGCAACAACGTATTAGATGCGACCATGGGATGGTCAAAATTAATTACCGATATTAAAGCACTTTCTGGTATGCCTGAAAGTGCGCTTGCAGCAGCAAAAGAACAAGCAAAAATGAAAGACAAAGAGGGATGGTTGCTTACCTTAGATATACCAAGTTACCTACCTGTCATGACCTATTGTGATAACCGTGATTTACGTTTTGAACTTTATCAAGCTTATAACACTCGAGCATCGGATCAAGGTCCTAATGCGGGTAAATGGGACAACACCGAAATCATCAAACAAATATTAACATTACGTGATGAACTAGCCCAATTACTTGGATTCAATACCTATGCGGATAAATCCCTAGCCACAAAAATGGCCAAATCAACTACTCAAGTTATCGAATTTTTAACGGATTTAGCAAACAAAGCCAAACCACAAGGTGAAAAAGAGTTAGCGGAACTTAAACGTTATGCCTATGAATTTTTTGGTGCAAGCGACATCAAACCATGGGATGTTGCTTATTATAGCGAAAAACAAAAACAATACTTATACACCATCAACGATGAAGAATTACGTCCTTACTTCCCTCAGCAACGAGTGATAAATGGTCTATTTGAAGTAGTACACCGCATTTTTGGCATTACAGCCAAAGAACGACAAGGTGTTGAAGTTTGGGATCCTGAAGTCAAATTCTATGATCTATATACAGCTAATGGTGAATTAAAAGGTAGCTTTTATCTTGACTTATATGCACGAGAACATAAACGCGGTGGCGCATGGATGGATGACTGCATTGGTCGTATGCGCTTTACTGACGGTCATGTACAAACTCCCGTTGCTTATTTAACCTGTAACTTCAATCGCCCTGTTGGCGACAAGCCTGCCTTATTTACTCATGACGAAGTAACAACCCTATTTCATGAATTTGGTCATGGCTTGCACCATATGCTAACCGAAATTGATGTATCCTCTGTAGCAGGAATTAATGGCGTTCCTTGGGATGCTGTTGAGTTACCAAGTCAATTTTTAGAAAACTGGTGTTGGCAACCTGAAGCCCTTGCTTTTATTTCAGGACATTATCAAACCGGCGAACCACTCCCTACTGAAATGTTAGAAAAAATGCTAGATGCTAAAAACTATCAAGCAGCGCTATTTATTCTACGCCAATTAGAATTTGGGCTTTTTGACTTTAAATTACATACCCAACAAAACCCCGATATTTTAAACACATTAGCTGAAGTCAGAAAACAAGTTGCCGTTGTGCCAACTGTTGAATGGGGACGATTCCCGCATGCCTTTAGCCATATTTTTGCAGGTGGTTATGCGGCAGGTTATTACAGTTATTTATGGGCCGAAGTACTCTCTGCTGATGCATTTTCCCGCTTTGAAGAAGAAGGCATTTTTAATGCCAAAACAGGTAATGCGTTTCTTGATAACATCTTGTCACAAGGTGGTAGCGATGAACCAATGACATTATTTAAAAACTTCCGAGGTCGTGAACCACAACTAGAGGCATTACTTCATCATTATGGCATCCGCTAGTTCTAACTTAGTTCAGCTAAAACAGTTAGCTGAACTGTGGTTATCCACAAATAAAGATCTTCCCTTTACATTAACACAACAAGAAAATCATCTTGCCTTACAAAAAACCGATGAACCTAAATTAGGAGCAATAACGGTGGATTTCTTATCGGGTGTAATGGCGCATCGTCGCCAATTTGGCGGTGGGCGTGGGGAAGCTATTGCAAAAGCAGTTGGAATAAAAGGTGAGTATTTACCCACTATTGTTGATGCAACAGCAGGACTTGGACGAGACGCCTTTGTACTTGCCTCACTTGGGTGTTATGTAACAATGTTTGAAAGACACCCAGTGGTTGCGGCGTTATTAGCCGATGGCTTACAACGCGGTTATCAAGACCCTAAAATCGGAGACTGGCTACAACAACGCTTACAATTGAATTATAGTTCAAGCCAAACAGGCTTAAATTCGCAACTTGAAAAACCAGACGTAGTTTACCTTGACCCAATGTTTCCACATCGTCAAAAAAGTGCGCTTGTCAAAAAAGAAATGCGTATTTTTCAACTATTAGTTGGTAGCGACAACGATGCTGACAGCTTATTAGAACCCGCAAGGCAACTCGCAAAAAAACGCGTGGTAGTAAAAAGGCCAGATTACGCACCCTTTTTAGCCAACCAAAAACCAACGGCAGAAATTAAAACTAAAAATCACCGTTTTGACATTTACACTCCCCTTTAATTCATAAGGATAAATGATTTAGATTATGCGATTAGATAAATTTCTTGCTCATCATTTAGGCATAAGTAGAACAATTGTTAACAAAGAACTGAAAGCTAAAAAAGTCACCGTCGATGGTGAAATAGTAAAATCAGGTGCTTACCAGCTATTACCGGAACACGTGGTTGAGTATGATGGCTATGAAATCATCCCCGTAACCAATAATCGTTACTTTATGCTCAATAAACCTCAAGGTTATGTCTGCTCGACTGATGATCCAGATCACCCAACTATACTCTATTTTATTGATGAACCCATGCCTGAAAAATTGCATGCAGCAGGTAGGCTTGATCTTGATACGACTGGGCTTGTTTTACTAACTGATGACGGTCAATGGTCACACCGAATCACATCCCCCAAACATCATTGCGAAAAAGTCTATATCGTCACAGTTGAACAACCATTACAAACTGAACTCATTGATATATTTAAAAACGGCATTCAATTAAAAAGTGAAAAATCACTGACTAAACCCGCTAAATTAAATATTATCGATCAATACCATGCCGAACTAACCATTAGTGAAGGGCGTTATCACCAAGTTAAACGCATGTTTGCAGCAGTCAATAACCATGTTGTTGCGTTGCATCGCAAACAAATAGGTAAAATAATTGTTGATATTCCAGAAGGCGAATACCGCCCTCTTACACAAGATGAAATTGATTCATTTAGCTAATATAAATAATAGCTAGCTATGAGTTTAGATAACCTTATTACATTAGCATTATTTTAAGTATAAAAAGTCCGAAAAGAGGTCAAGCATGATTTATCAACTAGACAACTTACGCCCCAAAATCGACGCAGACTGTTTTATTGCAAAATCGGCCGATATTATTGGCGATGTCACCTTAGCCGAAGGTGTCTCTATCTGGTTTAATACTGTTTTGCGTGGTGATATTGCACCTATTTACATTGGTAAAAATAGTAACGTACAAGATAACTGCACAATTCATCTTGAAACCAACATACCTTGTATTGTTGGTAAAAACGTCACTATCGGTCACAACGTCATTCTTCATAGCTGTACGATTGAGGATAATGTACTAATTGGCATGGGCAGTACAATTCTCAATAACGCCAAAATTGCTAAAAACTGCTTAGTAGGGGCTAACTCACTTGTTACCCATTCTCTCCCTTATGAAGAAGGTTGTCTAATTATGGGATCGCCTGCCAAAATCGTCCGCAAACTTACCGAAGCAGAAATCAACGGCAACATAAAAAATGCACAACATTACGTACAAAATGGGAAACGATTTAACCAAAATCTAACACCAGTTAACCCATAACGATACGATAGATAATAATAAATGCGGTTTTATCTTTTATTCACTCTTTGAGAGAGTGCAATTTATGATAAAATGCCCACAATTTTAATAACGACAATGTTTAGGTACGTGTTTGAAAAAGCCAAAAATAACAAGAAAACAAATTACAACCCAACTTATTTTACTAACAATAATTGGGTTAGCTGTTTGTTTATTTTTATCACAATTCACTTACGATCCATCTGATCCAGGCTGGTCTCGTACGGCTTGGCATGATCCTATTAGCAATTTTGGCGGTTATATTGGTGCTTATACCACTGATATTTTTTTCCAATTTTTAGGCTTTATTGCTTATAGCATACCTTTCATTATCATTTTTATTTGTTTACAGCTAAGCGTTTATTTTTATAAACATACCGATGATCCGATTAACTACTTTAGCTTATCGTTTCGGATTATTGGCGTTTTAGCATTTATATTTAGCGCTACTGGCTTTTTTGCGCTAAATATTGGTGATTCTGAACAATTTGAAGCGGGTGGCTACCTTGGTGCAATAGTGATTGAAAGTCTTTTATCCATTATAGATCGCTTTGCTTTATCCTTAATTCTTCTTGGAACTTGCTTAGCCTGTGTCACATTATTAACGGGATTATCATGGTTAAATCTAATTGAAAAATTGGGCGCTTTTGTCATGTTATTACTCTTACCAATTAGATGGTTAATAACGCCAAGAAAAACCCATAAAATAGAACAAACAGATGCAATATCAAAAAACCCAATTGCATCAACCAATGAAGAAACAAAAGAACCGCAATTTACCATTCCTTTCGATCAAAAAGAGGATAATTGCAATCTAATTCAATCACCATCTATCGTTAATAACGAAGCATCTCAAGCAGAATCTTTGGATAACAGCGCATCGATACAAGATGAAACAATAACAATAAAAACAACAGACGAACTACTCAATCGCCATCAAGATGCACAATTACCAACATTAACAACATTAACAACATCGACCCAGACGGTAGAAACATCACCTAAAACAGATAGCCAATCAAAAAAAGAGCTCGACCCAGACGAGATCTTATCTCGCCTTGAATCAATTATTCAAAACATGAATAACAATCAAGCAACGCCAGAGCAAGAAAAAACGCTATCTTCATCGATGGAGCAAATAAAACAAGTCATACAAACACAAAAATCAGAACAAAAATTACCATTCGAAGAACCAGAAAAGTACACAATTTCAGATGCACCAAGTAAACCCTTATTTACTTCAGTGCATAATGAACCTGAAATTACATTTACTAATGAACAAACACCATCTGAAGCAACCCTCGACGTTTCCACAATTGAAATAGCGGAAACTAAACAACCATTTATACCAGAATCAGAAGTTACAACAAACACAGAAAACTCGGCAAATATAGAGCTTATAACAGATACCGAAACGGAAACAAACATAGAACAACAAGAATACGTTGATACCGAAGCACTCAAAAAAGAAAACCCAGTTATCGACGACATCTACCCAGAAGAAGCGAGGATTGAAAACGCCCAAAAAAGTGAGCAATTTGAACAATTTGAACAAGTTCCAGAAATTGAACAAATTCAACACATTGAAGAAGATGACAAAGACAGCTTAATACACCCATTATTAAGACGTAATGACAAACCATTACCGAAACCGACCACACCACTGCCGTCTTTAAACTTATTAACTGCACCACCAACGGCACGCATTGAAGTGGATCATGCGGCACTCAGCGCAATGTCTGAACTTATTGAAAAAAGCTTATCTGACTACCGCGTTAAAGCAAAAGTGGTTGACTACATGCCTGGCCCTGTTATAACCCGTTTTGAGATTGAACTTGCCCCAGGCATTAAAGCTGCACGAATTTCAACACTTGACCGAGATTTAGCACGCTCACTCTCCATGCCTTCGGTACGTGTGGTTGAAGTGATTCCGGGCAAACCTTATGTTGGTATTGAATTACCGAATAAAAATCGCCAAACAGTCTATTTTCGAGAAGTCTTAGACAGCCCACAATTTAAAGACGCACAATCTCCTCTTACCGTGGTATTAGGTAAAGATATTTCTGGGCAATCAGTGGTTGCTGATCTGGCAAAAATGCCACATTTACTGGTTGCAGGTACCACAGGATCGGGAAAATCAGTTGGCGTCAATGCAATGATCCTAAGCATCTTATATAAGTCACAACCCGAAGATGTCAGGTTTATAATGATCGACCCCAAAATGCTTGAGCTTTCTATTTATGAAGGGATCCCTCACTTACTAACTCAAGTAGTAACCGACATGAAAGATGCTGCTAATGCGCTCAACTGGTGTGTTAACGAAATGGAACGTCGTTATCGCTTAATGTCAGCATTAGGCGTACGCAATATTGCAGGCTATAACGAAAAAATAAAATTAGCAGAACAAATGGGCAGACCAATTCCTGATCCACTTTGGAAACCAACCGACAGCATGGATCTTAACATGCCAACGCTTGAAAAGTTACCATACATTGTCGTTATGGTTGATGAATTTGCTGACCTTATTATGGCTGTTGGTAAAAAAGTCGAAGAACTAATTGCACGGCTTGCACAAAAAGCAAGAGCGGCAGGCATACACCTTGTACTAGCAACACAACGCCCATCGGTCGATGTCATTACTGGATTAATCAAAGCCAATATTCCTACACGGATTGCCTTTACCGTATCAAGCAAAATTGACTCACGCACTATTTTAGATCAAATGGGTGCAGAATCACTACTTGGCATGGGGGATATGCTATATTTAGCCCCGAATAGCTCTATACCAATTCGTGTACACGGCGCCTTTGTCCGTGATGAAGAAGTGCATGCTGTTGTGCAAGATTGGAAAGCGCGTGGCACGCCAAAATATATTGAAAATGTCACTGTAGCAAGCGATGATAGCGAAAACAGCAACGCTGATATGTTAGGCGAAGAACTTGATCCATTATTTGATCAAGTTGTCGCATTTGTTGTCGAAACCCGACGAGCGTCTATTTCTAGTGTGCAACGAAAATTTAGAATCGGCTATAACCGTGCTGCCCGAATTGTAGAACAAATGGAAGTTGAGGGCATCATTAGCGCCCCAAGCCACAACGGCAATCGGGAAGTACTTGCTGTATCAACTAGTGATTACTAATTTTTATAATAAACCAAACCATTTAAAGCAATGGATTGGTTTATTACACCATCGTAGCGCACAACATACTAACTCTCATCCCAATAGGTAAAAATAATAATGAATAATTATTATCAGCAAATAGCATTATTAGAACTAAAACTCAATAATGACCCCAACCGATGTTTACCTGCAAAACTGGCAACCCAAGCGCTCATTAAAGAAATTTGTCTGTCACCTAAGCCCGGACTGGTTGATATGAATAATAGTGGCTCCCATCGTGACATGGATTTTCAAACCTTTGTCCACAGCATCAACGCCATTAGTCACTGGTTTGAACATTTTTACAACTACGGAAAAACATCAGCTTTACACGATAACAACCTATTTTTAGCCGGTATTAGACCTATTGGTATTGAGTGCGAACAAGCCATGTTCCAAGCCACTAACCAAATAAATACCCATAAAGGAGGAATTTTTGCCTTTGGATTGTTGTTAGGGGCGATAGGTCGATTAGAACAACTCGGCTTGTCGACCAATGCACAAAGCATTTGTGAGCAAGTTTCAGCAATTTGCCAAGGCATCGTCCACAGCGAACTACAACAAAATAACCAAGCTAATTCAATAGGCGAAAAATTATTTAAACGCCACAAACTCTCTGGCGCACGAGGTGAAGCTGAATCAGGTTATGCGACAGTTAGAAACATTTCATTACCTATTTATCAAGAAATGCAAAATCACAGTTACGACGAAGAAACCAGCTTATTACAAGTAATGTTACATTTGCTTGCCTTTAATCAAGATACCAACTTGGTTGCTCGAGGTGGACTTGAAGGGTTGGCTTTTGTTCAAGAGCAAGCCCAAAAACTGATCAAACAAGGCGGTATTGCTCATCCTCAAGCACGGCAGAACCTTCATCAGCTTGATATTGAATTAATTAAACGTAATTTAAGCCCAGGAGGCACGGCGGATTTAATTGCGGTGACTTGGTTTTTGTTTCAATATAATAAAGAAAATAAGCAAAAAAAATAAATTATCACTATCATTCAACCAATTTTGGGGCTTAATATCAGCCCCAATGAGTATGATATAATATGAATAATAGTGTTATGAATTAATTAAATAACTCACCTTATGCGCTTCAGTCTGTAGTGGAACTTCCCATTTATTTAATAACCGTTGAATGGTTTTATTTGGCAAGGTCGTATCCCGCGCAGAGTTACGGCGATACAACTCTTTTTCTGGCTGTTCAAGATAGACGATTTCCACATTCGCATGATAAGCATAAAGCAAATCCAATGCCTTTTGACGCATCTCTTGCGATAAGTGAGTCGCATTCCAAATAAAAGGTTGTTTTGCTCTTAACCACTGTTTAACCTTTGCCAGAACAAATTGAATAACAAGCCCTTCGTTTTCACCATGCTTTAATTTTAGCTCAGTTCTAGCATCATCATAAGAAGCAACCGCCCAAGTTGGGTAATGCTGACTGATCCAACTATTTTTACCTGAAGCAGGTAAACCCGATAGCATAATCACATGAGAACCTTTTTGCGGAAACAATGGATAATCAGGTAACACATTACTGCCTCGAAAATATTGCACTCGAGTATAATCATCAACAAATTGGCGAGGCTGATATAAACACGCCTCCTCAAGCGCCAACTGCTTGAATAATTCAACTTCATCAAGTGCTTTTTTTTTATCAGCACAAATGCGCCCTTTCATATCCACTTTTGCTTGCAGGCATAACATCCAAATAGGCAATTGCCATGATAAACGATGAATTAAAAACTCAGGCGATCTCTTTTTTTGCGCATCACTTAATGCAAAAAAAGGCACTTGATGTACACTAATGATTCGGCAAATTTGCTCACGTAAATCAAATGGTACACCCATTCGCCATAATAAAATACGACTACGAATCTCGCCTTTTTTGGAATGCCGTGGTTGCGTAATTTTACCTGTGTCTTCATCAATAACCGTGGTTTCAGGTTTAGCGATATCATGCAACAAAGCCGTCATAAATAATACAAACTGCTCATCTTCTGTTGCATTGGCAAATTCTTCTTCTGCCAATAATGCCCGTATCACCATTTGCGTATGAATCCAAACGTTACCCTCGCCATGGTGCGAGGGATCTTGCGGTGTAATGATTAAGTCATTCAATTCAGGAATACACGTTAACCATGGACTAAAATCATCAGTTGCCAAGGTACTTGCTATTTGCTGTTTTAATGCTTGGTAATTCATCACTTACCTCCATTTAGGCATCGATTATTCCAATTCACCGTCAATTGTGGCGTATATAACTGAGCATTTTGAGCCAATTGGTTTGGAATAAAAGGCTGTTCACTATGGTGCTGTCCTGCATCTAAAATCGCCTGAACAAAATCTTGCCTAACCCATTTTAAGCGATCAAGCGTTTGCTCTTCCGATTCGATTTTAATATATAATCCCTCCATCAAATCAGAATCATCACATTGTTGCCAAGCTTTAGTTAAATCAAGTTTTTCACGCATTACCATCTTTTCAAAACAAGCACGCCAATTGGCGGTTTTAGCTAAAGAAGATGTAATTAACGCTAATAAATCACTTAATTTAGCGGGAGCAAGCCCTGCAAACAACACAGGTACCGATAAAATAGGACCGTCAGCTAATAACTGATGTCGTTTTAAAGTCGATAAAAAACAGTTTTGTTGCCTATCCCAAATATCAAATTCACAAAAATAATGAGGTAATGCATCATAAAAAATAGCATGCTTTTTATGTAACCATTCACCATAAAGGATATAACGATCTTCTAAACGCTCAAGTAGCCATTTTTCATGCACGCAAGCCCAGTGTTTTAATAGGTTAAATTGACGCTCTCTAGCTCCCCCTATCAAATAATGTCCTCGGGATTGAAGCAAAAGTTCACCACTTGCCGAAAAACTAATTGCACAGTTTGCACCATCAAGCTTTTCTTCAACAACAATATACTGACCAGTTAACTGTTTATAAGGACGTTGTCCATGTTCACTATCACCAAATTGTAAGCGTGATCCTTCTAAATGAGGTGTTCGTGGATATTTAATTAATTCTAAATTTTGAATATAAGATTCCGTTGTCATAATGTTTTCTCCAAAAAATAAGGGAAAACCGACAAGGCAAAAATCTATAGATTGAATTGCAACGAAGAAGCTTAGAAAAAACTAAGCAAAAGACAATAGGATAGAAATACCAAGTCGGCATTAAGATAAAGTGTTAATTACAGGCATTTTGCCACCTCGTTATAATGAAGTTATTAGATTAAAAAAACGGCGCTATTATCAAGAGTTGCTAATTTATTGTCAAGTTTAATGATAAGAAATAGTTAGTATTGTTAAAAATAATACCTTTCCTGACCGATTTTTTAGCGGAAAATCAGCCTTTTTTGTTTTTGTGAATAGAATAAATTGAGTGCGATGGTTTCAGACGTTTGGGCTTTGGGTGGATAAAATAGCTGTTGTGGTCACACGTCCGAGTCAGGGAATTAAAGCGAATTACCTTGGCTCGGACGTGATCACTGTGACTACTTTGTTCACCAAAGGTCAAAACATCCGAAACCCTACCAAACTAAAATAGACCACAGTTTTAAACCACCCCGTTCTCTTAGGATTAAGAACTAAAACCTAAAAGGTGCAAACAGCGTAAAAGCGAATGGTCGTGTCGTTGTTGACGAAGCCGTCGCTTGAGTGGACACGGAAATTCGAGTCTATAACGTCGCTTGTCCAATAGTAGTCGTACACAAAGCCCGCATCAGCGTAGTTGTCCATGCGTCCCCACTCCGTGAAAAAACCTGCACCTATGTGACGCATGTAAACATTATTACTAGACGACGGCGTAGCGCCTACTGCGCCTCGACAATTACTGTCTGACTGCCAACCAGAACAAACCGCATTGGTTAAATCCCTTACCTGTGACAAACGATAACCCAAACTATTACACCATGTGATGTGATTAGGAGTGTGATCATATTTATAACCCCGATTGACAAACCACTGCCTCAACACAAATCCATACCGAAGCTCATTACCACTACTATCCCTACCGACCAACTCAAATGTCTGTGGCAAAGATGGACGTGCTAATGAACTTGGATTACTTGAACTTATTTGAGTACTATCAGCTTTAGGACCATGCAACGTTACCCGCGTTACATTCTTGGATTTATCAGTAATCCAATTATCGTGTTGTATGGTAGTTCCACGCCATGGGTCTCGGTGTGAATCTGTACGCGGCCTTGTCCAACTCACCGTTGCGCTTAGACTACCTACTGTGTTAACTGTCCAACTTAACTGACTTGCGTCAATACCCCCTATATCCAAATCAAAATACAAGCCATCTGAACCCGTAGTAGGAAAATTTAAACCGTAAGATGATGGGGTTGTTGACTGAACTAAAAAGCCCTTGTCAGGATTCCATATGTTAACTGGGCCTGCATAGCGTGGGTCGTCCCGAGCATAATTTGTGCCACCAAACAACAAATTCGGCCTGACCGAACAAAGACCTATATTATCATATGGGTTAATATAATAATCCACCGTAGCACCATTGAAAATCCTACTTCTTGGCAATCCATACTGCGTTGTTAATGTGCCACTTGTACTTGTTAGGGTTACCTTATAAGGTGCTTTACATATATCTAATGCATCACTACGACCAACTGTATTACCGATTTTATCGGTAAACGTTACTGATATCTTACCCGTTGCCGTTGTCTGTCCATCACCATCATCATCCCCCCAATATCCTTGAGTAACAAAATCATTGATATCGATTGAACTTTGTGTCGGCGGAATAATTATTGTGATGTCATCTAATTTACTCCCTGCATTTGGCAATTTTATTGGATTTGTTACACTTGTATTCGTCGAAGGTGTGAACTTTGTTCCATCTGGCAACGTTATAAACAATAAATTTTCTGTATCAGTTATCTTTGTTTGACCACCATCAAACGTTAAATATGGTGCACTACCCTCAATGGTATTAGTTGTACTTGCCGTTAAAGCCTGTGTACCCTGCGTATATGACAATAAGACTAATGGCGCAAAAAACAACGAGGATTTAGACAACAATTTGAAAATCGACGATAATTTGTCCGATGATGTTACCGATAAAGCCGTCGATATCGCTATGCGAAATGACTTCGGTGATAAAAATAAGAATGGAGTCTGTTTTTGACTATCAACAGATTGAATAAGATTTAGAAATAGGGCTTCCAATGCCGCGCGGTTGCCGGTTGCCGGTTGCCGGTTGCCGGTTGCCGGTTGCCGGTTGCC